>JANPPH010000261.1:0-3982 GCA_031428395.1 Gammaproteobacteria bacterium | reverse complement strand
CCCAGCCATGAGGATTGATTCCGGTCGACAAGTCTAGCCAGTCGTCTTCGGCAATGCCGTACCTTTTAGTCGCTGCAGCGATACGCCCACCATGCTCAAGCATTGATCCCACTACCCAGTAAAGTGATCAAAACCCAAAGCCAAAGGCCATGTCGCACTAAGCCCACGGCGCGTCCAATATCCTCGGCGGTGGCTGTCCGTCCCGCGCCTAATGTTGGCCTGTGTTTTATCTCGCCGTGATAGCTCGCCGGGCCGCCCAATTCTATGCCCAACGCGCCTGCCCCGGCTGCCATCACGGGTCCGGCGTTGGGGCTATACCAACTGCGTGCTTGGTTGTGCCAGCAGCGCCAGGCCAATCTGCTACTACCGAGTAGCGTATACGTTAAAGCAGTCAGGCGGGCAGGGATCCAATTCAACAGATCATCCAAACGCGCAGCCGCCCAGCCGAAATAAAGATAGTGTTGATTACGGTAACCCCACATTGCGTCGAGCGTATTGGAAAGTCGGTATAACACTACACCTGGTACTCCGAGTAATAAATACCAAAACAAAGCGCCGAACACGGCATCGTTACCGTTTTCAAGTACCGATTCGATAGTGGCTTTCGCCACCTCAGTTTCCTGCATGCTTTGCGTATCGCGACTCACCAGCATCGCAACATTCGCGCGTGCCAGTGCCGTGTCGTGTTGTTGCAGGGCACGATAGACCAAGCGTGCGTGTGCAGCCAAACTGGTTGCGCCGATTGCAAGATATACAACCACAATATCGAAAATCGGCCCGAATAGCGTAGCTAACCACAGAGCGAGCAAACACAATGGCGCGAGGAGTGCAATAATACCCAGGACTCCCCGGATGCGTAGGTTCAACGCAGAGGCTGAGTTACCCTGATTGCGACGCAGCGTTCCCTCAACCCAGTTGGCAAGGCGTCCGAAACCCACCAGTGGGTGCCAGCGACGTGGTTCACCTAGGATGTGATCAAGGAGCACAGCAAATAACAAAACGGCACCAGCGCTCAAGACTAAGCCTTAAATTGTGAGACAATTCGCGCATGCCAGTTCAGACTCTTATGATTCAAGGTACAACTTCCGATGCCGGCAAAAGCACGTTGGTGAGTGGATTGTGCCGCGTATTGTACCGCAGAGGTGTCGCTGTCGCGCCGTTCAAACCGCAAAACATGGCGCTCAATAGTGCGGTAACCATTGACGGGGGTGAGATCGGTCGTGCCCAGGCGGTGCAAGCGCAGGCGTGTGGCTTGGAACCGCATACCGACATGAATCCAGTGTTGCTCAAACCTAATTCCAACACCGGCGCTCAAGTCATCATTCAGGGGCGCGTGTTGCGCGACATGAATGCGGCGACGTATCACGACTATAAGCCGCAGGCGATGCGAGCGGTGTTGCAGTCCTATTATCGCCTCGCTAGTCGTTACTCATGCATCGTTGTGGAAGGCGCCGGTAGCCCTGCGGAAATCAACCTACGCCAGGGCGATATCGCTAACATGGGTTTTGCTGAGGCAGTCGATTGCCCGGTTATTTTAGTCGCCGACATTGATCGTGGTGGTGTTTTTGCGCACTTAGTCGGTACGCTCGCGCTGCTTTCTGAGTCTGAACGTATGCGGGTAAAAGGTTTTGTGATTAATCGCTTTCGTGGCGACAGCGCGCTGTTACAGCCAGGTCTCGATTGGTTGCAACAGCATACTGGCAAGCCCGTGCTTGGCGTATTGCCGTATTTGCATGGTCTGCATTTAGAAGCGGAAGACAGCATGAGCCGCCACACTCAGCCGACTACGAATTGTTCGCCGAGTATGCGCTTGCGCGTCGCGGTTGCAGCGACACCGCGTATGAGCAACCACACCGATTTCGATCCGCTGCGTCTGCACCCGCAAATCGATTTTAAGTTTGTGCGCGCCGGTGAAGCGATTCCGCCAGTTGATCTAGTTATTTTACCGGGCAGTAAAAGCGTTCAAACTGATCTGCGCTGGTTACGCGAACAGCAGTGGGATCAGGCTATTTTTAGGCACTTGCGCTATGGTGGCAAGCTAATCGGCGTGTGCGGCGGATTTCAAATGCTGGGGCGCGCCTTGCATGATGCGCGAGGTATTGAAGGGTCGCCTGGAAGCAGTAACGGTCTTGGTTTGTTGGAGATGGAAACTCACCTTGAGGCAGAGAAAAAACTCGCTCGCGTCGAAGGAGTGTTAACGCTCAATGGTGCAAATGTAACCGGTTATGAAATCCATATGGGTGTGACGACTGGCCCGGCGCTTAAACGTCCATTGATTGAATTAGCGCACGGTGTAGACGGTGCTGTGTCCGACGATCAACAAATTATCGGTACCTATGTGCATGGTTTGTTCGACCAGCCCCAGGCGTGTAATGCCTTGCTTGAATGGGCCGGGTTGGTGGACGCGAAAACACCCGACTACCGAGCGCTATGCGAGTCAAACCTCGATCGCCTTGCGGATAACGTCGAGCAGCACATCGACCTTGCGTGTCTTGGGTTTAACGCATGCCCCCAAACCCTCAACCCTTCAACGCCAAAGGCAACCCCGCCATCACCAATGTTACGCGCTCACACAGTGCAGCTACTGCTTGATTAAGCTCGCCTGCTTCATCGGCGAAGCGTCGACTTAGTTCGCCTTGCGGTACGATGCCCATGCCGACTTCGTTGGCGACGAATATGATGCTGCCGGGTAACGACGGTAAGAGTGTTAGCAACGCGTCGCGTTCTCGCGTTAGTGCAATGCTGGGTTCTGTTTCGGTGCAAAGTAGATTGCATAGCCAAAGGGTCAGGCAATCGACGAGTAAGCAACGGTTGGGGTGTGCGTGGGTTTCTAAGGTGCGGGCTACGTGGATGGGTTCTTCGATGAGCGCCCAGTGTTGTAATCGACGTGCTTGGTGTTTAGCGATTCTTGCTGCCATGTCGGCATCGCCTGCGGTGGCAGTTGCTATGTACGTGACTGGCAGTGTTGTCTGGATGGCGCGTTGTTCCGCATAGGCGCTTTTGCCAGAGCGGTTTCCGCCAAGAATAAGTTCTTTCATGGAGCTAAAGCCTGTCGGCTGAGCGTGTCCGTTAGGGCTAACGGTCCAGTCAAATTTCAGCCATAACGTTTAAACAAGAGGCCGAGCAGGCTACCTAGCAACAGCCAAAACAGCGCAGCCGTTAGCATCGTTGCGACAATAAAATTCGCGGCTAATTGTTCTGGCACCAGGCTAGCTTCGGCAGGTGGGTGTGGTGCGCCGACCAGATGCGGTAGCGTTAATAAAACAATGGCGGGAAAAATTAGCCATTTTTTAGCGCTTTTCCAGGATTGAAACAATAACCAAAGTCCACTCGCCGTTGTCACCGTTGTCACCAACCACCACAGCTGGCGTAAGGTGACATCCGCGGCGGGCACGCCTGGCGGTTCCGGTGGTAGGCCGAGCGACGGCGCGAATTGGAAAACGAAAAATCCGGCCGCGCCCCAAATTAATCCTTTACGCCAATTCATTGCGCCTATTTTGGAGAAACAAGCCCCGAGCAAGAGTGCGTAGCCCACTGCCATCAAGACAACGGCCAACGTGGTGTACAACGCGCGTTCGATGCGGTTGTCAGACGGCTCATTGTCGGAAACCCGAGTATTCGCAGTGTCATGACTATTCATTAAGGGAGGTGACGATACGGACGCCGCCTCATTTTGTTGTTCGTAGCGCTCAGCTTCTTGGATAAGCGGTTGCACGGCCAGCATTTGAATAGGCGTGATGAGAAGCCCGGTAACAACCCCGGCAAGTAAGGCTAGGTAAATTATGCGTGAGAGCACGGTTTTTCCTAAAAGGGCGATTCAAATTTGCTTGAAGATAATAGCGTAAGGCGGCTTAATGGCACACGAAACCCATTGTATGGCGCGCGTCATGCCCTTGTTTATGCGCAATACTTGGCGCAAAACCTGCGCCAAACAACATCACAACTCCCAGTAACGCTGCGGTGATGGCAGCTAGATTTCCCG
>JANPPH010000260.1:0-1536 GCA_031428395.1 Gammaproteobacteria bacterium | reverse complement strand
CAATTACTTCTATAAGCATTGTATGTAGCGTTTCAAAGAAATACGAGTGCACAAAGTGCGGCGAAAATGATTTTCATCAGCGCAATATGAATCGTCGAAATACTG
The DNA here is from genome assembly GCA_031428395.1 of Gammaproteobacteria bacterium. Lineage (GTDB taxonomy): Bacteria > Pseudomonadota > Gammaproteobacteria > JAADHS01 > JAADHS01 > JANPPH01. Next base: position 1,431 of record JANPPH010000260.1, on the reverse strand, counting down.
CGATTTAGCATAGCAAATTGCACGCGACACTACCCGCATCACAACTAAGAAATGGTGATGCGCGCGTACTTACGTTTACCAACTTGCAAAACGAACGGCGCGCCCGGCTGAAACGCCAACGTCTTGTCACTCATTTTTTCACCATTCAGCCTGACCCCGCCTTGCTCGATCATGCGCATAGCTTCAGAGGTGCTGGCGGTTAGCCCTGCTTGCTTGAGTACTTGCGCTATGGGTAAGCCGGTCGCGCCGCTCGTGAGTGTCACTTCGGGTATTTCATCTGGTAGTGCGCCTTGCTTGAAACGCGCTTCGAAATCGGCTAAAGCACGCTCTGCCGCTTGGCGGTCATGAAAACGCGTAACAATTTCCTGCGCGAAACCTACTTTGATATCGCGCGGGTTTCGCCCCCCGGCGACGTCTTGCTTCCATTGACCCACCGTCGCTAGCGATTCAAATGAAAGTAGTTCTATATAGCGCCACATGAGATCGTCGGACACCGACATTAATTTGCCGAACATGTCGTTCGGCGGCTCGTTGATGCCGATGTAGTTTCCCAGCGACTTGGACATTTTCTGCACCCCGTCCAGGCCTTCCAATATCGGCATGGTGAGAACCACTTGCGGCGCCTGTCCGTAATGTTTCTGTAACTCGCGCCCAACCAGCAGATTAAATTTCTGATCGGTGCCACCCAATTCAATGTCGGCCTTCATCGCCACCGAGTCATAGCCTTGGATTAAGGGATAGAGAAACTCGTGGATTGCGATTGGCTGCCCGCTGCTATAGCGCTTGTGAAAGTCATCGCGCTCCAACATACGCGCCACCGTATGCTTCGCCGCCAGCGCGACTAAATCCGATGCACGCATCTCGCCCATCCAACTGGAGTTGAACATGACCAGGGTTTTTTCCGGATGCAATATTTTGAATATCTGGCTCTCGTAGCTGCGCGCATTCTCGATCACTTGCTCGCGAGTCAGCGGCGGTCGCGTAGCACTTTTCCCGGTGGGGTCGCCGATCATGCCGGTAAAATCGCCAATCAGGAACATGGCCTCGTGCCCCAAATCTTGCAGTTGGCGCATTTTGTTTAATAGTACGGTATGTCCTAGATGGAGGTCAGGGGCGGTCGGATCGAAACCGGCTTTGACGCGCAACACGCGACCACTTTGGAGCTTTTGCTTGAGCTCATCTTCTAATAAGAGCTCGTGGCAACCACGCTTGGCTATTTGCAGCGCTTCATCAACGGGAGTCATGGATATCTTTAAAAATAGAGACGGGGATGAGTAAGAATATTAGGAGTTTATTAAATTCGTTCACTTAAAATCATGAACGTTATGTATTTTGCCACATTAACATTCTCTGTTATCCTCATGGCTTCTAATAAGAATGGCAGGCCATGCAAGATTTTAAAGAATCGATTCTAGCGCAAAAACAAGCGCC
>JANPPH010000259.1:0-6411 GCA_031428395.1 Gammaproteobacteria bacterium | reverse complement strand
AATGGAAAATCTGGGTTAAAGACGATCGTCTCGCTCGACTCGACCTTCAATAACCCTATCTTGTTTCGGCGAGCCTTTTCTTACATGAAAGCCGAAACGATATAGCAACAACGCCCTAATTGCACTTCGTCGGATAACGGGTACAAGCAGTAAAAAAGCCACGATATCCGTAAGAAAACCTGGGGTTAACAATAAGATACCACTAGCAAACAAGGCCAGACCTTCCAGCACTTCCATCGCCGGTATAGACCCCCGCGCCAAATTCTCTCGGGCGCGATGAAAGGTAGCGAAGCTTTCTTTGCGCAATAAAAACACGCCTCCCAGAGCAAGGCCGAGTACCAACAAAATGGTGTAGCCCGCCCCAATCCAACTTCCCACTTTGATAAAAATATAAATTTCTATCAATGGGATCAAAATAACTAACAGAAACATATATTGCACCTTAATGCCGGGTTGACTTTGCTTGCGCCGCTGACTTCTTGTATCTTCATAGACTTAAAATAACGAGTAACCCGATGACCGACTGCCTCATTGTATTCAACACCTGTCCTGATGCCGATACGGCCACACGCATCGCTAATCATTTGGTCGACCAACGGCTAGCTCGCTGCGTTAACGTTATACCTGGATTGCAATCTACCTATGTATGGAACAATGTCCGGGAAACAACGACTGAGTGTCTACTAATGATCAAAACGACCCGTGCCGCCTATGACGGCCTAGAACGCTCTATACGTGAAATGCATCCTTATGAACTTCCGGAAGTCATCGCTGTCTCTGTAGACACTGGGTTGGCCGGTTACTTGTCCTGGATACAGCGGTCCGTTAATAATATAAAATGATAATCCATTCTCTGTTTCCAGGCCGCCATATTTGGCGGTTGACGCTTGCCTTGCTCTTATGTTGGCTGGCACCTGCTGTATCGGCTGTCACAGCGGATGGCCAGCAAGTGCTGCCACAACAAGAAGCCTACCGGCTGAAAGCCACTGCGGTCGGCGCCGATATGATCCAAGTCACTTGGGATATCGCCCAAGGCTACTATCTTTACCGCAATAAACTCAAGTTTACCACCCTCACCCCCGGCATAACCTTGGGTGATCCTGTTTTTCCTCCTGCGCAAACCAAAACCGATGAGTTTTTTGGTCAGGTGCCTATTTATCGCGGCACTCTCAATATCGATGTGCCTGTCGTTTATGCCAACGGCGCTCCATCCACCGATACCAAAGTTGATCTTGCAATTAGTTCGCAGGGCTGCGCGGATCTCGGCGTCTGTTATCCGCCGATTACGCAAAACATCACGATCAACATGCCGGCATCGCCGTCCGCAAGCGATACACAAAGCTGGCGCCATAGCATCCAGTCATTGACCAACACGCTCGCAGCAAAACTAGGATTGGGCCAAGGCAATGAGTTCTTACAGCCCGACCAAGCATTCATTGTTTCAGCCGATGTGGCAGACCACAATCTGAAAGTGCGCTGGAATATCGCCGACGGCTACTACTTGTACCGCAACAAATTTAGCTTTAGCGTAAAAGAACCTGCTGGCATTGACCTAGGCCCCGCCCAAAGCCCGCCTGGAAAAATAAAAGAGGATGAAAGCTTCGGCCAAAGCGAGGTGTACTACAAGAATGTCGAGTTGACAGTGCCAGTCATTCGCAATGCAGCGAATGCCAAAAACATGATTGTAGAGGTGCGTTACCAGGGCTGTGCCGACAAGGGACTCTGCTATCCTCCCATCACCAAAGAGATTCCGATCTCAGTCCCGGTGCTTTCTGCTGCAACGCTTACAACGGTATCACCGCCGCCCAACACAGGCCCCATACCCGAACAAGACCGCTACGAGCAATCCTTGCGCTCGGGCAACCTCCTTTTAATCATCGGCAGTTTTTTCAGTATTGGCTTGCTCCTCGCCTTTACGCCTTGCGTGTTCCCCATGATCCCCATCCTATCCAGCTTGATCGCCGGGCAAGGCGAAACAACGACAACCGGCAAAGCCTTCAGAGCTTCACTCGCCTATGTGCTGGCCATGGCGGTCACCTACACAGCCGTTGGTGTCATCACTGCAAGTTTAGGCAAAAACTTGCAGCCCATTTTTCAAAATCCGTGGGTATTGGGCAGTTTCAGCGCAATTTTCGTCGCCCTGGCACTCTCCATGTTCGGTTTTTTTGAGATTCAAATGCCATCGCGCATCCAAACCAAACTTACCCACTTGAGCAATAGTCAAACCGGGGGAAGCCTGATCGGCGCTGGCATTATGGGCTTCCTTTCAGCGTTAATCGTTGGGCCCTGCATGGCAGCGCCTTTAGCCGGTGCTCTAATTTATATTGCACAATCGGGCGATGCTGTATTAGGTGGAACAGCGCTGTTCGCCATGAGCATGGGCATGGGCCTGCCGTTACTCATCATCGGCACCTCGGCAGGGAAGTGGTTGCCACGCGCTGGCGATTGGATGAATACTATTAAAGCCATTTTTGGCGTTACCCTGTTAGGACTGGCGATTTGGATGCTTGAACGTCTCCTCCCACCTGCTCTCACGATGCTCTTATGGGCTGGCCTATTGATCGTCTCGGCGGTTTACATGGGTGCATTGGAACGCCTTGGGCCTGACGCCACCGGCTGGCGTAAACTTTGGCAAGGAGCAGGCTTGGTAATGCTGATCTATGGCGCACTGCTCATGTTCGGCGCCTTAAGCGGCGGCCAAGATATTTTTCAGCCGCTGCGTAATCCTGGATCAAGCGACATCCCAAACTCCGTATCGCACCCAGATGCCTTGCCGTTTGAACACATCAAAGGCTTAACAGGGTTTGTCCAAGCCATGAGCCAAGCAAAAGCGGCAGGCAAGCCCGTAATGTTGGATTTTTATGCCGATTGGTGCGTATCCTGTAAAGAAATGGAAAAATACACGTTTAGTGACAAAGGCGTACAACAAGCGCTCAAGAACGTCATATTACTGCAGGCCGACGTCACTAAAAATGACGCCGATGATGTCGCCCTACTTAAGCAATTAGGTGTTTTTGGTCCGCCGTCGATCTTGTTTTTCGGCGCCAATGGAGAAGAACAGCAGGCGTATCGCTTAGTCGGATTTATAGGCGCCGATAAGTTTCGCCGCCATGTTGAGCAGGCATTACAACAACCATAACCGCCCATTAAAGGGACAACGCCATGAAACGTACTTCTTTTATAGTGGTATTCGCCGTCGCTTTGTTCGTAATAGGTGTGTACGCCGGCAATTTCGTGACGCAAAAATTGGACGATGAACCGATAAGCGCGGCGGAACTGGAATCTCCTATCGCCACCCAACGTCCTGAATTTTCCCTGCCCGATTTAAACGGCAAAGCGCACAATATCAGCGAATGGCAAGGCAAAATACTTTTAGTCAACTTTTGGGCAACCTGGTGCCCACCATGCCGAAAAGAGATACCCAGCTTCAATACATTACAGAAAAAATATTCCAAGGATGTACAATTTGTTGGTATTGCCATCGATGACACCATTGCCGTCAAAAGATTCATTGAGATGATACCTATCGACTATCCCGTGCTAATTGGCGATAAGGATGCAATCAAAATCGCCCAAGACTACGGCAATGTCACAGGCGTCCTACCTTATACCGTGCTCATCGATCGCAAGGGCACCATTATTTCCGCCAGCGAAGGCGGTGTCGGCGAAGCAGACATTGAGGCTGCGATTAAACGCTTATTGTAGGTAAAAAACCGGATTCTGCGTCGATCGTGATGACAATTTCCGCGAACTACATATCGCTAGACAAATTGCTTTGTGCATGCAAAAATTCCGCATCTTCTGAAAACAAGACTATTAAGCTGCCTCCTTATCTTTGCTAGGGGAAATATAAACCCTGCTAAATAGCCTACAATAAAAGGATTTCGTAAGATGTCGGCTGCCGGATCTAGTCTTCACCACATTCCTTTGAAAATTCATTGTGTAGTCAAATAAATGGCCAGCCTACTCGTCGTTAACGGCCCCAATCTTAACCTGTTAGGCAGTCGCGAACAGGAGCACTACGGCCAAATTAGCCTAGAAGCCATTGATCTTCGCCTTCAAGAATTAGGCGCTGCCGCCGGGCACCGAGTGGTCTGCTTTCAGAGCAACGCCGAGCATGCCTTGATCGAATGCATCCACGCTGCTAAACGAGAATCTGTCGATTTTATTATTATTAATCCTGCGGCTTACACCCATACCAGCATTGCCTTGCGTGATGCGCTGAGCGCAGTACGCATCCCGTTCATAGAGGTGCACCTTTCCAACGTCCATGCGCGCGAGCCTTTCCGTCACCATTCGTTCTTCTCGGATATTGCTATAGGCACGATCACGGGACTTGGCGCCCTAGGCTACGAATTGGCGTTGGAGGCAGCATTTAAGCGGTTTCAAAGTATTAAGCCATAACGAGCAAAGACATGGATATTCGAAAAATTAAGAAACTGATTGATTTATTAGCTGAATCTGACGTCGCTGAGATCGAAATTCGCGAAGGCGAAGAATTATTGCGTATTAGTCGCAATTGGCCCTCTTCCGGAGTTCAATGCGCACCGATGATGGTGACAACAGCGGGCAGAGAGCTAGTCCCAACCGCAGCTGCCACTCCACCTGCGCGCACCGGCCACATCGTCACCTCTCCCATGGTCGGCACGTTCTACCGCTCGCCCTCACCAGGCACTAAGGCTTTTATCGAGATTGGCCAGTCGGTTAACGTTGGCGATACCTTGTGTATTATCGAAGCGATGAAAATGCTTAATCAAATCGAATCGGATAAGGCGGGTATCGTGATCGAGATTTTGGTCGAAAACGGCCAACCTGTGGAATACGGCGAAGAGCTGTTTGTTATTCAGTAGAATTCTAATTCGACAATTAAAGTATCTAAACGCAACCTTATGTTTGAAAAAATCGTCATTGGCAATCGCGGTGAAATCGCCTTGCGCATCTTGCGCGCTTGCAGAGAAATGGGTATTAAAACGGTAGCAGTGCATTCATCTGCCGACCGCGACTTAAAGCATGTGCGCCTTGCTGATGAGTCGGTTTGCATCGGCCCGCCGAGTTCGCTACTGAGCTACCTGAGTATTCCGGCCTTGATCAGCGCGGCCGAAGTCACTGACGCGGTGGCTATTCACCCTGGTTATGGTTTTTTGTCTGAAAATGCCGATTTTGCTGAGCGAGTTGAGCAAAGTGGCTTTGTTTTCATTGGTCCGCGCCCCGAAACCATACGCATGATGGGCGATAAAATTTCTGCCATTGAAGTCATGAAAAAGGCCCGCATACCCTGCGTCCCAGGCTCCGGTGGCGCGCTGATGGACGATGCCAACGCGACCTTAGAGCTGGCCCGGGAAATTGGCTACCCAGTTATTATCAAAGCGGCGGGTGGTGGTGGTGGCCGAGGCATGCGCGTAGTACATAGCGAAGCGGCGTTGTTGAACGCCATATCGATGACCAAAACCGAAGCCGCCAATGCCTTTGGCAACAGCATTGTTTATATGGAAAAATTCCTTGAAAATCCAAGGCATATAGAGTTTCAAGTGCTCGCCGATGAACATGGCAACGCCATTCATTTGGGCGAGCGCGATTGCTCCATGCAGCGCCGTCATCAAAAAGTGGTCGAAGAATCGCCGGCTCCCGGCATCAGCCCCAAGCTACGCGCTAAAATGGGCGAATTATGTGCCAACGCGTGCTTGAACATCGGCTATCGCGGTGCCGGAACCTTCGAATTTCTCTACGAAAATGGCGAGTTCTATTTCATCGAAATGAACACCCGCCTGCAAGTAGAGCACCCTGTCACGGAAATGGTCACAGGCGTAGACATTGTTAAAGAGCAGTTCCGCATCGCAGCGGGCGAGCGTTTATCTTATGAACAAAAAGACATCGTTATGCGCGGCCATGCCATTGAATGCCGCATCAACGCCGAAGATCCTAAAACCTTCCTCCCTTCCCCCGGCCTAATCACCCGTTACCACGCCCCTGGCGGCCCAGGCATTCGCGTCGACTCGCACATCTACAGCGGTTATAAAGTGCCTCCCTATTACGACTCGATGATCGGGAAAATTATCAGCCATGGCGATACACGGGAATCCGCCATCGCGCGTATGCGTACGGCACTGGATGAAATTGCCGTAGACGGCATTAAAACCAATATTGAATTACACCAGCAAATATTAAGCGATGCAGCCTTTATGGTCGGTGGAAACAATATCCACTATTTAGAAAAAAAACTGGGCCTCTGATCTCAAAACGGCGATTAAACCCAGATTTTCCATTAGCCTCGTCGCGAGGGTGCGCAAGGTGCTGAAGAGGGGCGAGAAAAGAAGAAAAACAGTCGGAGGCGTAGTCACTCTACGGTGACAGACTGTTTTTCTTCTTTTCTCGCGCAGATTCAGTGCGTTGTGCGGCCGCAGTAGAGCGCTA
>JANPPH010000258.1:0-5159 GCA_031428395.1 Gammaproteobacteria bacterium | reverse complement strand
CGAACCCCGCCGCTTGTCGGTGATTGCAGAACGACTGGACAAAGTCACTGAAGGATTTATCTCCAACCTTATTAGGCGCGGAGACCTAGAAGGTAGCATCGGCCAACATCTGCTCCTCCATAATGTTCCGAACACCTTGTGCGACCGCGTTTTACTTGTTGGTTGCGGACGCGAACGAGAGCTGGGTGACGTGCAATATCGTACCATTATTGCTAACGCTGCCTGTATGTTAAACGATATTGGCACCGTGGAAGCGGTGAGCTATTTAACCGAGCTTAATGTCAAAGGCAAAGATGTTCATTGGAAGATTCGCCAAGCCGTCGAAACCACTGAAGACTCCATCTATCGTTTCGATCAACTAAAAAGCAAGAAAGACCCGGCGCGACGTCCGCTACGCAAAATGGTGTTGAGCGTGCAAAGTCGACGTGAATTGAGTAGCGGTGAATTAGCGGTAAAAGAAGGGTTCGCCATTGCCAACGGCGTCAAGCTGGCTAAAGATCTCGGCAATATGCCTGCCAATATCTGTACGCCGACGTATCTGGCCGAGCAGGCTATCGAGATGACCCAACGCGGTAACAGTCTCAAAGTGAATGTGTTGGATACGGCTGACATGGAAGATCTCGGCATGGGGTCGTTTTTATCGGTGACGCGTGGGAGCCGCCAACCGCCCAAGCTGATTCTGATGGAATATCGCGGCAGCACAAAAAATCACAAACCGGTCGTACTTGTTGGCAAAGGAATCACCTTCGATTCCGGCGGCATCTCGATCAAACCTGCCCCCGCAATGGACGAAATGAAGTTCGATATGTGCGGGGCTGCGGCAGTGCTTGGCACGATGCAAGCAGCGATTGATTTGAATTTACCGCTAAATATTATCGGCATCATTCCCTCCTGCGAAAACATGCCCGATGGCAATGCCAACAAGCCCGGCGACGTCGTAACAAGCATGTCGGGGCAAACTATCGAAATCTTGAATACCGATGCCGAAGGACGGTTGATCCTATGTGATGCCCTAACCTATAGCGAGCGCTACGAACCTGATGTGGTCATCGATATCGCCACCCTCACCGGCGCCTGCGTCATCGCTTTAGGCAAACATGCCTCGGGCCTCATGAGCACTCATAACCCACTAGCCAATGACCTCCTGAGCGCGGGTAAAACCAGCGGCGACCGTGTATGGGAATTGCCCTTGTGGGATGAATATCAGGATCAACTGAAAAGCAATTTTGCAGACATGGCCAACGTGGGTGGGCGTGAAGGTGGCGCCATCACGGCTGCCTGTTTTTTATCGCGGTTTACAAAAAAATTCCATTGGGCGCATTTGGACATCGCTGGAACGGCCTGGAAAAGCGGCGACAAAAAAGGCGCTACGGGGCGACCTGTACCTTTACTGACACAATACCTCATTGACCGAAGCGCGGTCATTGAGAATCCATAGCTTAGTACGTTATCTCCCCCGTTTTTAAGCCGCAGCAGTCATTACTGCGCCACATGGTGACGATGTCGTCGGCGCGCGTACCAATTCACTGAGTCGCGCTCACGGCACTCCAACGACAACGCCCTGGCGGAAAGCAAGAACGGAGCGGTGGTCGGAAAAATATTTGGTTACAGCCATATCCCACAGCGCTGGGCGCCGCTCATCGATGACTTTAATCAGCAGCACTCTTTAAATTAGAACCATTCATGATCAAAACCTGAAAACCGGATAATGAGACTTTTTGCTCGCTGTCCTTCAGGCTAATTTATGGATTGGAAAATACTGGGAAAGCGGTAGCGAAATACCGGCAGTATTAGAATGTCAGACGATAGCCAAGGCTGCCGAAAATACGCGCGCCGTCTTCATTGGTGGTGTTGCCGCTGTAGGTAGAAATTTCGGTACCAATCTCGGCCTCGAGATTTAGCAAACGCTTCCAATCATAAACCAGTTTTAACGCCGGACGCAGACGCGCGAGATTTTGGCCTGTTGTGTCACTGCGCCAATTTAGACGCAATTCCGAATCAATCCGCCAACCCTCACCGAAGGGCGCACGATTTTGCACGGTAAAGGAGGTGTCGTTAGAGGTGGCCGCATCAGCAAAGGCAAATGCAAATATCGTGATTTCGGCATCGGCAACGATTCCAGAGGTCGTCAGACGTGCGGTGTAAGTATAGGCATCTTCAGTGGCCTTCAACGTCGGGCTTGATTCTAAGGTGCCATCACTATAGGTTTGCGAGGCCCAATTAAAATCGCCGCTCAATTGAATCTTTTCGGAAAACATATAATTCGCGCCAAAGACTGCGGCTAGCGCGCTGCCAGTTTGCTTTTTTGCCAAAGCGCGCACTTCGGCTTCTGAAACAGTCTCCAGCAATTGGGTAAGCGTGGTAACACCTGTGCGATTAATCAGCGCATTGCGCGTAGTAAGCAAGGGGCTGGCACGATAGTCAAAACTGGAATACAGCGAGGTGCTTTCCAGCAAATTCCACTGGCCTTGGACAAAAAAAACGTTTAAAACATTGTACATCACGTCGTAATCAAGCAACTGGAAAAAATTGCCTTTGGGGTGAAAAAAACGCACTTCTTCGCCTATCGCTGCACGATCGGTGATGCCTGCTTCCACGCTTTGGTAACTACCGTAAGGAATAATATCGATACCGGGCAAAACATCTTTGAATTGCACATTGCCTGCGACGAATATCGTATCAAAGTCAATCGAATCTTTGTTGGACAAATCAACTGGAAAGCCTACCGCACCGTTGACACGCAATTTGGGCAAAATATCGACACCTGCGAGCAAGCCATCGAAGCGACCTAGGGTACCTGCGGTCGAACCCGATTGACGACCCAGCTTCGCCGAATAGCCGTAGCTGCGATCTTTGAAATCCACGTACATCTGGTTAATGAGCAAACGATCTTTATTGTCTTCTTTCAAAAAGTTTTTTTGATGCGTACTGCTCAAGGCGCTACGGATGTCAAAGCGATCGTTACGCGAGCGGTTGTTGGCAGTAATGAAACTAATGAGAACTGATTGGTCTTCCTCTCGCACCGTCTTACGTACTTGTTGATCTGGTAATTGAGAATCGCCTTCTGTCACTTCCACCACCTCGCGCACACCAAAATTATAGGTCTGAGCGATGCTACCAAACGAGTCAATCTTAAATTTCGTGTCCGCAGCTGCCTTGCCACCTCCGGCGAGCTGACGTCTAGGTTTCAATTCAGCATTGACCATGTCGGCCAAGCGTTGACGAACGCGATCGGCATCAGCGCCATCTTTATAGATCTTTAAATAATCTTCATAAACAATCTTGGCCTGCGCTAATTGACCATTGCGTTGACGGGCTAAACCTAACAACTCTCGGGCTTCTTGCAGATGCGGATGCTCAGGTAACGATATGATTTTATCGAAGATAACAATAGCGCGATTGTTGTCCTCTTCCGTTAACGCTAATCGACCTTGATCCATTAGGCGAATAACATCATCCAACGTTTCCGGATCGCCTATCACCGGGTCGCGTAGATCGGCGGCCTTATTCTGTTTGAACGCATTTTTTGCCACTAAAAGTAAACGTTCGGCTTCAGCAGTGAATGGATGCGGCGGCAACTCAAGCACGCGGGTGAAAATTCGAACCGCTTCCTCAATATGGTTTTCGCGCAAGGCATTACTACCTAGTTCCATTAGCTCCGCAGGATCACTGCTGTTGATATTGATTACAGGCGGACTAGGCAATTTTTCACTTGTAGACCCATCAGGTAAGCTGTCGGTTGTTTCAGGCATGTCACGACCAACGGCTGCAGGCGGTGGCGTCTCACTGGCTGGCTTTGCTGAAGTCGCATCGCCAGATACCACAGAACTTAACATCGCTCCTTCACGAGCGATCGCCAAAAAACGCTCGGCTTCGACGGTTAGCGCATGCCCTGGCGTCTGCAGCAATTTGGATAGAATCGCCTCTGCCGCGGGGTAGTCCTCGCTCCGAATTGCCGCTTTACCTTGCTCAAGCAGTACCTGTGGATCCTCGGCCAATTTGGGCACAGTGTTTTTAGCCACTCGTGGCGCACGATCTGGTTGGTTTGCCGCTTTCGTCTTAGAAGCCTTTAATAGCTGCTCCGCCTCATCGCGGAAGGGATGGTCGGGCATGTTTAGCACGGCTGAAAATAAATTTTGTGCTTTAATACGATCGTCCGAATTTAACGCTGCACGTCCGTCCTCCATTAACTTCGCCGCCTTATTGATGGCGATGGCCGGGTCGACATCAGCTAACGCTGGGGTAGGATCAACATCGGACAGAGTTAATAGCCGTTTTGGCGCGGCAAGTCCCGATGGAGAGTCGGAAAACGGAATATTAGGCAGATTAATCAACAATCCGCGCGAGTCTTGAGCGACCTTCACGTCAAAGTCAATGGCCTGGGAGAAACGAATGACTAGAACAGGGTTGTCGTTGTCGCTGCTTTCCTGCGTAACACCGATGAGTGGAATAATTTTCGAAATGGGTGCCAATAACACTTCACGATCCGCATGATCGACAGGTTCAACGCCATCGTTGCGCAAACGTAAGTGCACTTCGAGCGTATTCCCGCGGGCGGCAGGAAAGTGCCTTGTGTAGGAAATTAAGTCGGAGAAATTTATTTTGATCGCGGCGTGATTGTTGACGCTGACGTACTCAATATTTTCCATCAAGCGATCTTCTTCCGCGCGCGCAGCAAAGCCGCCTAAACCGAAAAGGAATAGGGTTAAGCAACGCAGCAGAATGGACAGCGGCAGATGTCTGATTACAACAGCCAAGATATTGCCTACATTTCGTATTGGATCAACGCCACGTTATCGACACATACCGCCAAAATCTGAGGCGCCAGGCTTGCATCGAAAGGCCTAAGATCGCTGGGAAACAAATTGATGGATCTTCATAAAATCAACCAGCAGCGGGCTTTTTCGATGAACTCTTAACCCGTACAACCATCCTTGGCTGTTACGCCGGCCACCATAACAATAGTGTCAAGCATTACATATCAGTGGAACTCCTTACGGCTTGGAACAACCCAGTCGGTACGGCTTATTTCAGCAGGCGCTACCGTTTCACTGCCATTAACCTAAAAAAGGCAGTTGGAACCTACTGCGGACGCTTAATATGCTGAATCTGCAAGATTTTTTTGTTAAATTTTGGCTCACCGTAGGGGTGACTACGGC
>JANPPH010000257.1:0-3075 GCA_031428395.1 Gammaproteobacteria bacterium | reverse complement strand
TTGGGGGTGGTTAAACTGACTGTGCCGAAAGGTTGATGGCAACTTGCGCAACGTTTCATCAACATCGCATGCACACTTTGTGCGAATAGGGTTTCGTTCAAGTGACGCGCGACGCTGAGTGTTTCGTTCGCATTGCGTATCCCATCGCCATTGGCATCGGCGCTAAACGGATCATTGAAATATTGTCCGCCAAGATCAACCCATTCTGTGAGTAGACGTTTCTCGGCACGGTTGAGAAAGCTGGCATGGTTGACCGTTGTGGTGAGGTTACGCTCAGCCAATAGTTCTTGTTCGAACAATTTTTCGATCAGGTAACTACCTCTGGCATGGCCCGCCACCGCACGCGGCGTCTCGCGCCTTACCACCAATTCATCATCCTCAATGTCAATAATCGGCATGCCCGACGCATCGAGAACCGGTTTGCCGACTAAGAGACTTTCATAGCTATTGCTGCGTCCGGATGCTGCGGATGTCGCACGCAAGTCTAAGCCTGCGGACGTAGCGCTGTTGGTATCAGCGCTGTTATGACAAGTGACGCATGTATTGGCACCGCGATCTTTTTTCCACAACGCTTCGATGTGTTCGGGATAGTTAACGATGCCATTGCTTGGCGCTGGTGTTGTTAAATCTTCATTCGGCAACAATGCGCCACTACAGTCTTTGTTGCCGATATAGCGAATGCTGATGCAGGGGTTCGGGCGCTCGCCCCATACGTCCGAATATAAGATGTCTGATTGGAGCATTTGCACATGCGGGAATTGGCGCGTGCGTGTTTCTGCCATGGATTCGCCCGTGGTGGCAAAAGGGGGCTCGTTTATATTGATGAGCATGGTGGCGGTGTTGGAATCGATCACGCCATCGTTGGCTTTGAAGGTGAAGAAATCAGTGCCTATCGTGGCATTCACGTTGGCGGTATAGTTGAATTCGCCCGTGGCTGCGTTAGTAATGATTACCGTACCTTGCGTGGGTGGAGTGACAATGCTGTAGCTAAGATTATTGCCATCAGCATCCGAAGCACGCATCCGGCCGCTCACGGTAACACCAGGATGCACATGGACGGTGCCTACCTCGGAGGTGCCGAACAAATCTTCATGATGCCCGGCAATAGGTTCGACGTTAAGTGCATTGCCGCGGCGCGGCGAATGGCAGCCGTTGCAGGTCCGCGTTTCACCGGGGCGGACTTGTACCCAACTGGTGTGCGGGGTAAATGAACGACCTTGCGCGTCAATGACGGAAATGGTGAGTGGTGTATCCGCAGGCACTTTTATTTTAAATGAGCCGTCCGGTTCGATTTCGGCATAACCTAAAATTTGTTGCATTTCGAATTCGGTTTCACCAATCGCTTCGCGTGACAAGCCGGCTGGTGTTGGTACTGCTTTGGTTATGCGGACGAAACGTGCCGAGCGCTGCGCTGCGCTGGTTTGTCGCCCATCTTTGAGCTTTGCAATGTCGGCAACTTGTGCTCGCCCATCGGCGCTGGGCGCCGTAATCATTGGCATGTTTTCACTTGCTGCCAATACAGCTTGTCCCATGCGCTCACGCTGATCGGTGTCATAGACGCTTTTTACATTTAGAATGCCCATGCTTTCATTAGCAAGATCGGTGTTCAAGATTTTGTCGCTAATAATGTTTGGTTTGGGGCGCGGCAAAAGGGCGATGGCATCAGTAACGGCATAGCCTTGCGGTGCGAGCACCAGTGGGCGCAAGCTTTGAGCTTCTAAATCAAGCATATATATGCCGTAGACCGGAGCACCTTCAATTATTTCTTCGGCACCCGTTAGGCGATTGATGGCAGCTAAGGGTTGCGAGGGCGTCCAACTGACTAAAGCGCGTTGAGTGCCGTCCCACAAGGGATACGGCGTGGCGTAGCGACCAAACGCCGACAGGCCGCGTTCCAAAGGGATTTCGTGCAAGGTGGCCTGGCGCTGGCCGCCTTGGCCGTTGCTGACCCCTGGAGCGGGTTCGGCATGTTCGGAATAGTTGGCCACATCAACGACAACTATGGCGCCGCCTTCGCGGGTACCGGATAAGGGCATTAACGATGAAACAAGTTTGCCGTCCTGCATTTCGCGTGGATGTAAAAAGCTGTTGCCGGGACTGTGCGCACCGTAGAGCACGAATAAGTTTGTGCCGTCAGGGTTGGTGAAGAAAATACTGAATTGATTGCGTTCGCCGACATGTTCCCAACGGCTATACATAATCTCGCCACTTTGCAAAACCGTGGGGTTCCGATCATGGCTTTGGTTGAATGAAATTTGTTTTATGTTAGTGCCATCGCCATTCATGACATGCAGCACAATCGACGCCTCGCGTTCGTATTCATCGTGATACGCATAGGGTTCGATGTTATCAGCCGCCATTAACAGCTTGCTTTTTTCTTGTCGGTTAGAGGTGAATACAATGCGCCCATCGGGTAAATAGGCTGGATCAACATCGTCGCCTAAATTTGCGGTAGTAGCGTCTTGCATCACCCGAGTCAGGGTGCCGCTTGCGATGGTGTATTCCCAGATATCCCAAGTAGGGTCGTTCGGACCCTTCATGGAAAATAATAGTTTGCTGGCATCGAAGGACACTTCGGGATCCGACACATCGCCAAGGCCCTGGGTATAGCCCCCCGTGATATTAATTTCCTCCGCGCTAGGAGACGAAAGCTTACGTAAATAAAGTTCACCGCCGGGCTGGAATGTGATTGCGTCTGTAGGATTGCCGACTGCGGTGACAGGCCGTTTTACATAAGCGATTGGGATGTCGCCTTTGGCTAAGGTTTTAGCAGAACCGTTGTTAGCGGCGGAATTATTTGAACTGCGGCAGGCGGGCAATAACAGCGTAAGGCCGAGCAACATCAGGCCGGTAAGAGCCAGGCCGTTATACGAAAGAGAAGTGGACACTTTCACACTCATATTCATATTGTTCGCTTTATTAATTGGGCGTGATGTTGGCATTCTCGGAGACGGCAACCTTAGGTTGTGCTTATGTCCTAAAGTAGCTCCCAAACACCGATTTTAGGATTGTAGCTAGATTGTCGCCGCTGTCCCTCTAGGCGATCACAAAACGGCGAAGAGGGTGGCTATATCA
>JANPPH010000256.1:0-2716 GCA_031428395.1 Gammaproteobacteria bacterium | reverse complement strand
CTGACCACCTGCGGGTCTTGACCCGTTCGCACGCGTAGCTCCGGTTCCCAATGAGGGTTTGGCAAACAACGCACATCGAACACGAAGTCGGCATCGGCAGGCACGCCATGTTTATAACCAAACGACACAAACAATAATGACAGCGACTGGCTCGGCCGTGTACCGACTCGCTCGCGGATAAGATCGCGCAGTTGATGTATATTGGTTCGGCTGGTATCAATGCGCCAATTAGCGTTTGCTGCGATGGGCTTGAGCATATCGCGCTCAATATTAATCGCTTCCGTTAGGGGGATATTGCGTGAGGTCAACGGATGTTTGCGGCGTGTCTCGCTAAAGCGCTTTAATAATGTGTTATCGTCGGCTTCAAGAAAAAATATTTCACAATCGACGCCTTGGCTTTTAATGTTATTGAGCATATCCGGGAAGTGGGCAAAATCGTGCACTAAATTGCGTGCATCAATGCCGACTGCGGCATTTTCATAATTTACATTCAAGGCCGTCGGCATTTGAGCGGCGAACGCAGGTAATAAGCCCACCGGTAGATTATCAATGCAATACGCGCCCAGATCTTCTAGCACCTGCAGCGCAATACTTTTGCCCGATCCCGATAGACCGCTGATGATAAATAACCTCATGCGTCGCTCTGTGCCATAAAATCACTTTGGCGGTCGATGAAGCGTTGGCTAGCATCGTATCCTGTTAATCCGAGCAAATAGTTTCGCACGGCCCCCTCGACGAGCACTGCGAGATTGCTGCCCAACACCACAGGTAACGTAATTTGCGCGATATCGACGTCAAGAACCGTGCGCGCTTGAATATTCCCCTGCAAACGATCAATATTTAAACTTTCCCGATCCGCCATCCGCTCAAGCTGTATTAGCAATCTCAAACGCTCACTTTTTTTAATTGCGTTTTCACCGAACATAGCGCGAATATCTAACAACCCTAAGCCGCGCACTTCGAGAAAATCTTGTAACAGGTCGGGACATCGACCAACCACAGAATCCGGTGCAAGGCGCACAAACTCGGGAGCATCATCGGCAATTAAACGGTGGCCGCGCGTGATAAGTTCCAGCGCTAGCTCACTCTTACCTATACCACTATCACCCGCAAGCAATACCCCGATGCCCATGACCTCCATAAAGACGCCATGCAACACCAAGTTTTCCGCGATGCTATTGGTTAAGTAATATTGCAAATGATCTATCAAACGTAACGACGACAAAGACGTTGTGAACAAGGGCACATTCTGCGAATTGGCGTCGTCGATGAAATCGCTGGTTAGCGGCAGACCATCGCTGAATATGACGAGGGCCGGTTGCTGGGCAAACAATTGTTCAATGGCGTCGGCATAAGAATTTTTGCCGAGATTTTGCAGATACTGAAATTCGGCCGAGCCGATAATTTGGATGGCGTTAGGGCGAACGAAATTGACGTGTCCGACTAATGAAGTCGTACCCGACTCACCTTGGAGACGTCTGACCTCGATCAAACGATCCTCACCCCCACGTCCTGCTGTCCAACGCAAATGCAATTTGTCGCGGTAGGCAACAAAAATAGCTTTCGCAGTTAGGGAGGTGTTCATGTTTTATAAAAGCCGTTCGTGCATCCGTTGCCGTTGCACCAAGATGCTTTGCATGTCAGCACTCGACGTTGCTGCGCGCAGCTGCGCAAGCAAGACTTGATCCTGAAACATCTCCGCCAAGTTAGCGAGTATTTCAAGATGCTCTTGCCGTGATTCCTCAGGCACAAGCAAAGCAAAAAGTAGATCAACGGGCTGGCCATCAATGGCGTCAAAATCGATGCCTTGCGGCAACGAGATAACAGCGCCTACGGCACGCTCTAAATTTTTCATGCGCGCATGGGGGATTGCCACGCCGTGTCCAAGGCCAGTACTACCCAAGCGCTCACGGGCGACAAAATTGTTGAAAATATCCAACGGCAAGAGCCCTCGTTGCGCGGTAGCAATCAAATTGCTGCAGGCTTCGATAGCGCGTTTCTTACTCGCCGCTGGGAGTCGGCACGCAATGCGCTCTTGTGTTAACAAACCCGTAATATCGTTAGCACTCATTGCCTGACGCTATCCTTTGCCTTAACCAATTCCGGTAAAGCTCTTTCAACTGGACGTTGCACCACTTTCAAAAAAAGCTCTCCTGTTGTTGGAAAGTACGCTACTTAGGATTTTCGCCGGTGGCGCGATATTCAGTCGATTTCTCTTTGTGTTTTTTGATCTGACGATCCAGTTTGTCTATCAGTTCGTCAATCGCGGCGTACATGTCTTCCGCCTCCGCATCGGCAAATATAGTGGCGCGAGGTATCTGAATGGTAGCTTCTGCTTTTTGCAATAATTTCTGGACCGTTAATATCACGTGCGCGTCGCCAGCATGGTCAAAGTGGCGCTCTAAGCGCTCGAATTTTGTCTTAATGTAGCTATGCATTGCGGGAGTCACTTCAATATGGTGGCCTGTTATTTGAATCTGCATTGGTTTCTCCTCTTGCAACTTGTTTGCTGCTTTAATCTAAGAATGAAAATGGGCAATACCACTTTACGCATCACGAAAGGCGCTTTCTTTCATTGGACGGCGGAATAGACAAAGCTTCTCGATATTTCGCTATAGTTCTTCTCGCGACATTGATACCTTGATCAGAAAGTACTTTGGCAATTCTACTGTCACTCAAGGGTTTAGCCGGACTTTCGGCCGCGACAAATTTTTTG
>JANPPH010000255.1:0-5531 GCA_031428395.1 Gammaproteobacteria bacterium | reverse complement strand
GCCGTATACCCACTAGTCTGAAGGCGAATTGCATCAAGCCAAAATTTCGCGATTTTGTCATCGCGCTCGATGTGAATGTGTAGGGGTTCGTCGCGATCACCCGCATAGAAAAAGACGGTATGGTCCTTTTATTAAAACAGTTGTGTTCGCATCCCTACGTTTGTTTTAAAATATAGATCCAACGTCTTTGATTTTCACTACCTGCCGACGAAGATTCAAAACCCCCAATCAAGCGCCTAAACCTACCCATAAACCTCTTTCACCACCCTTGCAATAACCGCTGCACCCGTTTCTAAATCTTCTTCGCTGGCGGTGAGGCTGATGCGTAGGCATTGTTGTTTGTGTGACCAGTCTTCGTTTAGGCCGGGGAAGAAAGGTGAGCCGGGGACGACGATGACGTGTTCTTGCTTGATTCTGCGGTATAGATCCCAGTCGCTTATGGGCAGGTCGTTGAGCCATAGCCAAGCGAAGATCGCGCCTTCGGCTTTGTGTAAATACCAGGGTATGTCGTTGGGCATTTCGCGGTCGAAGGCGGCGGTGAGTAGCGCGGCTTTGCGTTGATAATGTGGTTTGATGACGGCCTCTGAAAGACGTGCCAATTCGCCGGAGGAGATTGCTTGTGCGGCGAGTGCTTGGCCATAACGTGAGGAATGAATGTTGGCGTTGGCTTGGAAGCATTCCAAGGCGTGAATGTTGCCTTCATCGCCAATTGCAATGCCGACGCGTTCGCCGGGTAGTCCCACTTTGGACAAGCTCAGGCAATGCACAACATTTTCGCCGAACACCGGTGTCATTTCCGTGAACACTAGATTGGGGAAGGGCAGGGCATACGCAGAGTCGATGAATACCGGTACGTTATGGCTCGCGGCAAGATTAACGATTTGCTGGGTTTCGGCGTCGCTGATGACATTGCCGGTGGGGTTGCATGGTCGCGAAAACAGGACTGCGCCGGTGGTGTTATCAATGTGTAAGCGGTCGAAGTTTGGCCGGTATTTAAAACGGTGCGGGGCAACGATGTCGATAGTCGGCTTGTAGGCTTGCAAGATTTCGGTGTTAAGCGTTACGCCGCTGTAACCCGTGTAATCGGGGCTCAAGGGCAGCACGATCTTGCGCATAGCGCCGTTGGCATCGTAACCGCCGAGGCAGTTGGCGGCATAGAAATACAAGGCTTGACTGCCAGGTGTAATCAGTACGTTTCGGCGAGTGATACCCCAGCCGTAGTGCGTGTTGAACCAGTCGACCACTGCTTCAATGAGGGGTGCGTAGCCTTGGCTTGCGCCGTAGCGGCCGACCACTTCGCCAAAATCTGGTCCGGCTAATAATCTCTGCGTATATTCACGCCACATCGCTTCAATTTCAGGCAAGATCAGCGGATTGCCCGCGCTCAAGTTGATCCATTTTCCGGGTGCCGACTGCAGGGTTTCAATGATGTCCTTCATGATGGCGCGGACACCAGTGAGTTGGGACATTTTCTGGCCGATTTGACTTAATTGAGGCTGCACGTCTGAATATCCTTTGTTTATCCCAGATTTTCCATTAGCACTCTACTGCGGCCGCGCAATGCACTGAATCTGCGCGAGAAAAGAAGAAAAACAGTCTGTCACCGTAGAGTGACTACGCCTCCGACTGTTTTTCATCTTTTCTCGCCCATCTTCAGCACCTTGCGCACCCTCGCTACGAGCCTAATGGAAAATCTGGGTTTATGCTTCAGGTCTTCCCATTATCCTATGAGCGGCGGCTTTTGGAATTATATTTTACACTACAGGGTACCTCTATAAATCCGCTGAAGCCACGATGGCGGCGTTGGAAATATACTCAAAATGCTCATGTACTCCGTGTACACTGCGCTTTTTCGCCCATTTCCGCCTTGCCCTCGCGGCTTGATCGAATTTATAGAGGTGCCCTACATGCTAAGTCGGTTGCGTCCCCGTTCCTTGGCGCGATATAGCGCTTCATCAGATGCTTTAAAGACCTGTTCGGGCGCTTCATGGTCATGGTCGCATTCGGCGATGCCAATGCTTACGGTGACGGAGATGTTGCGTGCCGGGCGTTTACGTGGGAGTTCTGGTTTTTTGTCAGGGCGCAGTTTGTTGCGTAACACCATGTGAGTATCTTCGATCACCTCGCGTAACGCCGCTAGATGGGGAAAGGCTTCTTTGATATGTCGGCCGGGAAATATCACGGCAAATTCTTCGCCACCGTAACGAAAAGGCTTACCGCCGCCGGTGACATTCATTAGCTTCGATGCAACGAGGCGCAACACTTGGTCGCCTACGTCATGGCCGTAAGTGTCGTTGAATTTTTTGAAATGGTCTACATCCACCATCGCGATGACATAGGTACCGCGCAGCGTTTTACTTAGTTCGTTGAGTGCTAATCGCCCAGGCAGGCCAGTCAATTCGTCCAAATAGGCAATGTCGTACCAGGTTTTTAGCAGCGCTAGCGTAAGCAATAGCCCAGTGACGGACATAAACACAGTGTACTGAGGATTGTGCAGGCCAGTGTTGAGCGCAAACACTGCGCCAGCCAAGGTCCAAAAAAAACCGGCCTCGATGAATTTGGGTTTGCGCACAAATTGGATGGCGAGGACGAATAATCCCGCAAAGGAAGTGATTAGGGCTGGGATAGAAAGCGACGTCCAGGATGACACATCGATTCCCCCTATCGTGTGTACGGTCAAAAATTGAAGCAACTGGAAAGAATAGGTTTCATATAAGCGCGCGACCACTTCTATTTGCAACAGCACGATGCTTGCCAAGGTGAGGGTGCGCAAGGACAGAATTGATCGCTGTTCCTTTTGTAGGCATATAAATATGAGATTGAGCGGCAACAGTACGCTGGTAGCCGCCAAAGCGACTTGGCGTGGAAATCCGCCTAAATGGGTATAGTCGAGCAGCCAATAAACCAAAATTAGCCCAGCGCCCATATACACCACCCGTCTGCGTTGGAAAAACCAACCTAGGGCAATCGCGGCCGTAAAGAGGACATAGGGCAAAAGAAAAAATAATGCGCGTACCGAAAAAGGCATTGGCAACGCCGGAGACCACCAAAAGGCTAGCCATAGGACAAACCCTGGCGTCGCCAAGGAAAGCCAACGTTTGGCATTGGGTGATAAGGAAATCGTAGATAGTGCGTGGTTCATCCTCTCGCCCATTTAAATCCTGGAAATCGCGGCAAAATCCAATGCGTAGCTCACTTTGAGGCGTATAGATGCAAAAACCTCGCTGTTACCACTTTTTAACCGATTTTGCGGGGTTAAAAATAGGTCAAACAAAGCCACTCATTTGTATCGGCCGACGGGCGCTAAAAGTTATGGTTTTGAGCGTGAAGAGGAAAGTGAATCAGTACTTCTTGCGGATACGATAAAGTGCAATTTCGCCAAGTAGGTTGGGTAATAAACGCATGCTGGGGGCGCTGCGGTGGGCGTGATCAACGACGGTGCGGTGCAATACGGCGATATCGTGTTCATCGCAGAGGCGTTCGAAGTCGTGCACCGTGCATAGATGAATGTTGGGTGTGTCGTACCATTGATTGGGCAAGGTGCGTGAAATAGGCATATGGCCTCCCAGGGCCAGTTGCAACCGTACTCGCCAATGGCCAAAATTGGGAAAGGTGACGATGCCTTCGCGGCCTACGCGCAGCATTTCAGTCAATACTTTATCCGGATAACGCACCGCTTGTAGCGTCTGCGTCATAATCACGTAATCAAAAAAATTGTCGGCAAACTCAGATAACCCGGCATCGATGTTAGTATGGATAACGTCGACGCCGTTTTCGATGCATTTCACCACATTGGCGCTGTCAATCTCTAAACCATAGCCGCTAACCTGGCGGGTTCTTCGTAGGTGTGCCAACAATGCACCATCGCCGCAACCCAGGTCTAATACGCGGCTGTTGGGTGCAATCCAGTCGCTAATGATCGCAAGGTCGGCGCGCAAGCTCATCAGTTTGATACCTCGGCCGCAACACGGTGTAAATAGGCGTTTAAAATCTCGAAATAACGCGGTATCGGCAGCAAAAATGCATCATGGCCTTCGTTCGCTTCAATCTCGGCATACGTGACGTGCTTGCGACAATCAGTCAGCGCTTTAACGATTTCGCGTGAGCGGGCGGGAGAAAAACGCCAGTCAGTGGTAAATGAAATAACTAGAAATTGCGCTAGCACACCGTTTAGTGCGGCGGCCAAGTTATGGCCATAATCGCTCGCCGGATCAAAATAATCCAACACCTTAGTCATTAGCAGGTAAGTGTTGGCATCGAAACGTTCGACGAAGCTGCGGCCTTGATAGCGCAGATAGCTCTCAACTTGAAATTCTACATCGAAGCCATAGTTGATCTTACCTTCACGCAATTCGCGGCCAAAACGTGCGCGCATATGGTCGTCAGAAAGATACGTGATATGGCCCAGCATGCGTGCCAACATCAAGCCCCGTCGGGGTAGGGTGTTGTGTTCGTAGTAGTGGCCCTGGTGAAAATCGGGGTCGGACATAATGGCCTGGCGCGCCACTTCATTAAAAGCAATGTTTTGCGCCGAAAGTTTCGACGCGCCGGCGATAATTACGGCGTGGCGCAAGCGCTCGGGGAAATCAATCGACCACTGTAGCACCTGCATGCCGCCTAAACTGCCGCCTACGATAGCCGCCCATTGGTTTATTCCCAACTTATCGGCGAAACGCGCTTGGCTGCGCACCCAGTCTTTGACCGTAACAATGGGGAAATCCGGACCATAAAGCTTGCCAGTGGCTGGGTTTATGGAAATCGGGCCTGTAGAGCCTTTGCAGCCGCCTAAATTATTTGAGCTGATGACGAAGAAGTGATTGGTATCAATGGGCTTGCCAGGACCAATAGCGCTGTCCCACCAGCCTGGTTTGGCATCCGCCATGCTGTGGAATCCCGCGGCGTGGTGATCACCCGACAACGCATGGCAAACCAAAATCGCATTGCTGCGAGTGGCATTAAGTTGCCCGTACGTTTCGTAGACAAGCTCATACTCAGGCAACGTTCGCCCGCAATCGAGCGGCAGGGGTTCGTCGAAATGAATTGTTCTAGGCGTTACTAACCCCGCAGAATCAGCGGGAATTGAATCGGGCATTGACTGTCGGTCCGCAAATAACCTGAACAAACCCGAAAGTGTACTCAGTAAGGGGACCTTTCGCAATGCGCAGCCTTCTCCATGTAGCGAGCAAGTAAGCTGTCCTAAGTTGTAGCACATGATCTGTCCGGTTTTATAGTGGCCTTCCACAGGGGGGCAGGCTATGAACTGGACAGAATTGATGCGGGAACTACGTAAGATGCGATTTGAAGAGGCGTATAAAGGCTGGACAGAGAAGCGCTTAAGCCAGCGCGAAGCGGCAGAGATACTCGGTGTGTGTGACCGCACCTTTCGGCGTTATGTGCAGCGCTTTGAGGGCGACGGCGTGGAGGGCTTGATCGACTATCGTTTAGGGCAAGTCTCCCACCGGCGGGCACCGGTAGACGAAATCATGGCGTTGACCACCCTGTATACCACGCGGTATAGCGGCTGGAATACG
>JANPPH010000254.1:0-6229 GCA_031428395.1 Gammaproteobacteria bacterium | reverse complement strand
GCTCGATTCCCGCACTCTCTATGCACCCTTACTACGCGGCGATCTTGCCCAGGAAATTCGCCAATTGTTGCAGAGCGCCGGGGAGGGCGATTTGGAGCAAGCGATGGAGCGGCTGCGTCAGTTCAAGCAGTCGAATGTATTACGCGTCGCCGCTGCGGATGTCGCGGCGGCTGTTCCTTTGATGCGCGTGAGCGACCACCTTACGGATATCGCCGAGGTGGTATTGGACAAGGTATTGCAGCTAGCCTGGGATTACTTATGTCAACGCCACGGCCCACCGCAGTGCAGCGTCGACGGGGTGTCTTATCAGCCTGGATTTGCCATTATTGGCTACGGTAAGTTGGGTGGTATCGAGTTAGGTTATGGGTCGGATCTTGACTTGGTATTCCTCCACGACAGCCGGGGTGAGCAGCAAGTGACAGCGGGTCGCAAACCTATAGACAATACAGTTTTTTTTACGCGACTTGGCCAACGCATCATTCACCTGCTCAACGCCCACACGCCTTCAGGCGTGCTCTATGAAGTCGATATGCGCTTACGTCCTAGCGGTGCCTCGGGCTTGTTGGTGAGCAACATTGAGAGCTTTGAGGATTACCACATCAACGAGGCATGGGCCTGGGAGCACCAGGCATTGGTGCGGGCGCGAGCGGTCGCAGGAAGTAGCGCGGTTATTGAGTGCTTTAACGCTATACGTCATAAGGCGCTCACTCAAGAACGTGACGCTCAGTCGCTACGCCGCGAGGTTAACGACATGCGGTTGCGGATGCGTGGCGAGCTAGCCAATCGCCAATCCGGTTTTTTTGACCTAAAACATGACCAGGGTGGTATCGTTGATATCGAATTTATGGTGCAATACGGTGTTTTGCTGCTTGCCCATAATTACCCGCAATTGATCCGTTGGAGCGATACCATCCGTCTTTTGGAAAGCTTGGCCGAAACGGGCTTTTTTAGTCGGGGCGAGGCGCAGTTTTTAGCGGATGCCTTTCGCTCTTACCGGGCTAAAATACATGCGTTAACGCTGCAGGAAGAGCCACACCGCGTGGATGAAACACAATTTCGCGATGTCCGTGACAAAGTTTTGTTGAGTTGGCATAGGATCATGGATAATCCTCACGACTAGCGTTGCGCGCGATGCAACATCTGTACGGACAATAAATTTTTGACGATAGACGTCATTTGAGGAGCATGTGATATGACAACAATGGCGGATCGTGATGGCGTTATTTGGCTGGACGGCGGTTTAGTACCTTGGCGTGAGGCGAAAGTCCACGTGCTGACCCATACCCTGCATTATGGCATGGGCGTGTTTGAGGGTTTGCGCGCCTACCAAACCAAAAACGGCGCGGCTATATTCCGCCTGCAAGAGCACACCAATCGTTTATTCCAGTCGGCACATATTCTGAACATGCCAATGCCCTATGATAAGGCTGCCATCAACGACGCGATCCGGACTGTAGTGCGCGACAATAACCTCGATTCCGCTTACATCCGGCC
Organism: Gammaproteobacteria bacterium; assembly: GCA_031428395.1. GTDB lineage: Bacteria > Pseudomonadota > Gammaproteobacteria > JAADHS01 > JAADHS01 > JANPPH01. The sequence continues at coordinate 4,735 of JANPPH010000254.1, read as the reverse complement.
GATGTGCTTCTTTGGCGCCGAAGGCATGGGCTTGCGCGCCGATAATTTAAAGGTTCATGTGATGATTGCCGCCTGGACGTGGGGCTCCTACATGGGCGTTGAAAATATGGAAAAAGGCATCAAGGTGCGCACCTCGTCCTACACCCGCCACCATGTCAATATTACGATGTGCAAGGCTAAGGCGAATGGCAATTACATGAACTCAATGCTCGCGCTACAAGAGGCGATAGCCTGCGGTTGTCAAGAAGCGTTGTTGTTGGATACGGAAGGGTTTGTCGCCGAAGGTAGCGGTGAAAACATCTTTATTATCCGTGACGGCGTGTTGTATACGCCTGATCTAACCTCGGCTTTGGATGGCATCACCCGTAACACCATTTTTGCATTAGCCGCGGAAATTGGTTTGCCGGTGCGTGAGAAGCGTATTACCCGTGACGAAGTGTATATCGCCGATGAAGCTTTTTTTACCGGCACCGCAGCGGAAGTCACGCCGATCCGCGAACTGGATGGACGCAAGATTGGCCAGGGTGGCCGTGGGCCGCTGACGGAAAAAATTCAAACGATGTATTTCGATCAAGTGCATGGCCGGCGCAATACGCATCCGGAATGGCTAACGTGGGTGAAATAAATCTAACGGGATTTCGCGTGACAAGAGAAGAGAGGAACGAATGATGGCTGACCAACACACAAGCACGGTCGACGAGGAAGACTACTACATCGAGCCCAACGCGCAAAACCGCTATGAAATTACGCGCGCAGATTTGCCTTTACACTGCCCGACCAATGCAATGAGCCTGTGGAATTCGCACCCACGCGTGTATTTGCCGATTGAGGACACCGGCAAGGCGAAGTGCCCGTACTGCGGCGCCGATTATATTTTGAAAGGGTAAGCGTAGGCTGTCCTCTATGCCCGCTGTTTTAGTTGTCGGACCGTCGTGGGTGGGTGACATGGTGCTCGCGCAGAGTTTGTTCATGCGATTGCGTGAGCGACCGGACACCGTTGTTGACGTATTAGCGCCCGCGTGGAGCGAACCATTACTCAAACTCATGCCACAAGTGCGCAACGCAATCCCTATGTCGGTGGGACATGGTGAATTGCAGTTGGGCCAACGTTATCGTATCGCGCAAACCTTACGCGCTACGGAGTATGAGCAAGTGATTGTCTTGCCCAATTCGTTGAAGGCGGCTCTAATACCATTTTTTGCCAACATCCCCTTACGTACTGGTTATCGCGGTGAGATGCGTTTTGGTTTGCTCAACGATGTGCGTCATCTTGATAAGCGCCTATTGCCCATGACAGTGCAACGCTTTGTTGCCTTGGGCCAAGATGCCGACGCTGAATTGCCGCCCGTTGTACCCACGCCGCATTTAGTCGCATCACCGTTTTCGGTTGCGCAAACTCTCGCACGTTTACAGATCGAGCCTCCCGTTGGGCGTGTTATTGCGCTCTGCCCAGCGGCCGAATATGGTCCTGCTAAACGCTGGCCTGCTGAATATTTCGGTGAAGTAGGTAGACAGCTTGCGGCCGAGGGCTGGCATATTTGGTTATTGGGCTCGGACAAAGATCGGGCGATTACGCAGAAAGTCCATGCGATCAGTGGCGGTTTGGATTTGGCTGGCAGGACCTCATTAGCGGAAGCGGTGGATTTGCTCTCGCTGGCAAGCTTGATCTTGACCAACGATTCAGGACTCATGCATGTGGGTGCGGCGCTCGATAGGCCGCTACTCGCCATCTTCGGGTCCTCCAGCCCGCAGTTTACGCCACCCTTGGGTGCGCGGTCGCGGATCGCCAGCCTCAACCTCGATTGCAGCCCCTGCTTTAAGCGTGAATGTCCGTTGACGCATCTAGATTGCCTGCGCAAGTTGACGCCGCGGCGAGTCTTGGATGAAATTAACGCGATGGTGGTTTAACGTGCGCGTACTAATCGTTAAAACATCGTCATTGGGCGATGTGATTCACACACTCCCGGCTGTCACCGATGCGGCGCACGCGCATCCGGGCATGGACATTGATTGGGTGGTTGAAGAAGCCTTGGCCGAAATACCCACCTGGCATCCAGCAGTGGGGCGGGTTATCCCAGTAGCCATGCGGCGGTGGCGGGGTATGCTACGTCAGGGGCTGAAAAACGGTGAAATACGGGCTTTTTTGCGCGATTTGCGCGCCAAGCGTTATGACAAAATTATCGACGCGCAAGGGCTGCTAAAAAGCGCGTTAATCACGCGTCTGGCGCGCGGCGTACGTTACGGACTTGATCGCGATTCTGCCAGGGAAGCCTTGGCCAGTTACGCTTATCAGCACCGCTATCTCATTGCGAAAAAACAACACGCGATTGAGCGCCTACGTCAATTGTTCGCCCAAGCACTAGATTATTCTCTACCGCGCACTGCACCAGACTATGGAATTCAGACGCCAGACTTGCTTGATGAGCATGCAAATTATGGCTACGTCGTGTTCCTACACGGCACCACGTGGGCGACGAAACTTTGGCCGGAAGATCATTGGATGGCGTTGGCCCAGCTTGTTAATGCCGCAGGCCTCGCTGTGTATTTGCCGTGGGGGACAGCGCAAGAACTAGGTCGAGCGCAGCGAATCGCCGCCGTTGCCTCTGATGCAACGGTGCTGCCGCGTCAGACTTTGCATCAAGTAGCCTCAATTTTAGCGGGTGCTAAAGGTTTAGTAGGCGTTGATACGGGACTGGCACATTTGGGCGCGGCATTGGCCGTGCCTGCGGTAACGATTTATGGTGCGACGAGTCCAGGGCTTACTGGTACCGTTGGCAAACATCAACAACATGCCGTCGCGAAATTTACGTGTTCGCCCTGTGGAAGTAAGATCTGTACGTTTCCAAGCAACGTCGCCGTTACGCCTGCATGTTATCAGTCTTTATCGCCACAGCATGTATGGAGTCTGTTGCAGCAGACGTGGGTGGACGGGACGGATTCTGTTTCGAAAGTGAGATAAAGGCGCGGGCGGTTCAGAGATACTGCTTAACGCCTTGTGTCGCCGCTATCCTGTCTGAAGCTACCAATTCATCTAGTCGGCGCTGATTTTCCTCTAGGTTGTGGCGCGGGTTTTCCTTGTGCCAAAGGTGTAGCACCGGCGCGGCGAAGCGAGCACTTTTGTGGCGCACGCCAGAACGAATTAGCCGCACTACTAAATCCGAATCCTCAAGCCCCCATCCGCAATAGGTTTCATCTAGCCCATTTATGTTAAGCAGATCAGTCCGCCAGGCCGAAAGATTGCAGGTCTTCACTCCATGCCATTTGTGCGGAGCGCGTTTCCTCAGCGCAATAAAATCAGGTATGAATAGGAGTGGTTGGATGCGGTTAATATGACCGTGGGCCCAGGCGCTAATCCAACGCCTCATTTCCCAGCCATGAACCGGAAGCTTTTCCTGTAATATTTTTTGCGTGAAGCTTTCAGAAAGCAACGCTCGATTACCTGCAAGAAAATATCCCGGTTCCGCCAACTGTCGATGACGTGCGATGAATGTCGTTAAGGGAATGCAATCGCCATCTGTGAAGATTATATAATCCGACTCAGTCGCGGCTAATGCGCGGTTGCGGATGGCGGCGGCGCGAAAGCCTTGGTCTTGCTGCCACACGTGGCGAATGTCGAAAGGGGAGCGGGATTGATAGTTCGCTATCAATGCCCGTGTAGCATCGGTGGAACCATCGTCAGCAATGACGAGTTCGAAGTTCTGATCGGCCTGCGCAAGATAGCCATCCAACACGGCGGCCAAAGCATCGGGTCGATTATAAGTTGTAACTATGACACCAATTCGATTCATTTTTTTCCCGCTAGCAACATCAATTTCACATAACGGTAATAGGTTCCCTCGGCGTTAGAAACCGCGAGCATGAAGCCCTCTCGACCGTCGAGGAAACCCGCTCGCAGAATGTAAGTACGGAGGAAGGCCCACAGTCCATGAAGCAACGCATTAGTAAGAGAGGATGTTTTGCCTTTGCGATGGAGAATATCTGCGCTGGCGGTAGAGTAGCGATTGATCTTTTCCAGCACTTCTTCGGCAGAGGTGAATGCTTCGTGTAGGAGTGGTTGTGACAGGGTTCCTAGCGCACCGTCGACCACCAGGCGCTCGTGCACCACGTCGTCAGAGAAACGCGCTTTGCCGTGCTTAAATAAGCGCGTAATGTAATCCGGCCACCAGCCAGAGTGGCGCATGGATCGTCCGCAGTAACTTGATAAACGTGGCATGCGGAAGGCCACGTGTTCACCTGGGTGCGCTATTGCTGCTTCGATGTCGGCGCGTAGCGCGGTGCTGACTTCTTCATCCGCGTCTAAGGACAAAATCCAATCACCGTTTGCCAATCCCAACGCGCGATTTTTCTGCGGCCCAAAACCAGGCCAATCGGGGAAGGTATGGACTTTCGCACCGAGTTCGCGACAAATCTCCGCAGTATCGTCGCCGCTGTTGGAGTCTACTACCACGATTTCATCCGCCCAAGCGACGGAGGTTAAACAGCGACGAATCACGGCTTGCTCATTTTTGGCGATGATGATGATGGAAAGGCTCATACGAACATTTTGCGTTACAGCTTCGCCTCGACCGAAATCTTGGGAACATCATGAATCTGTTCTTTCTTAAATACCGGGCCTGCGCAGGATAAAGCAGCGAGATAAATGTAAAACCACTTCTCGGAAAAATTCAGCAAGAAGGAGTTGAATAAGCAACCAATCACCATTGCCACCACCAGCCCTTGCGCGGCATGACGATAC
>JANPPH010000253.1:0-3814 GCA_031428395.1 Gammaproteobacteria bacterium | reverse complement strand
CGAGCCAAACAAAGTTCGCATGTACGTGTGCGGCATGACGGTTTACGACTACTGCCATTTAGGCCATGCGCGGGTGCTGGTAGTCTTCGATGTTGTGTTGCGTTACTTGCGCAGCCTAGGTTACGACGTGAGCTATGTACGCAACATCACCGACATCGACGACAAAATTATTCGCCGCGCCAGCGAAAGCAATATCAGCATCAACCAACTAACCGCGCGCTTCATCGATGCGATGCATGAAGATGCAAAGGCACTTGGTGTATTGCCGCCAACCCTAGAACCACGCGCCACTGAATCGCTCGATCAAATGATTTCAATGATCGAAAAACTCATCGCCAAGGAATACGCTTACACCGCCGCCAACGGCGACGTCTACTACTCAGTAAGCCATTTCGCCGATTACGGCAAGCTCGCTGACAGGAAGCTGGAAGACCTACGCGTTGGCGCGCGTGTTGAAATCGGCGAACACAAAAATGACCCGCTCGACTTTGTGTTATGGAAGGCCGCCAAACCGGGTGAGCCAAGTTGGCCATCGCCGTGGGGCCTTGGGCGCCCAGGTTGGCATATTGAATGTTCGGCGATGGCGACGCATGCCCTTGGCGATCATTTCGATATACATGGCGGCGGCATGGATCTCAAATTTCCGCATCACGAAAACGAAATTGCCCAAAGCGAAGCGGCGACTGGCCACAAATATGTCAATGTTTGGATGCACAATGGCTTTGTCCAGATTCAAGACGAAAAAATGTCCAAATCGCTGGGCAATTTTTTCACCGTGCGCGAAGTCCTCGCGCAATACCAACCCGAAGTGGTGCGCTACTTCATTTTAGGCAGCCATTACCGCGGCCCACTCAGTTACTCCACCGATAATTTGCAACAAGCAAGAGCTGCATTAGAGCGTCTATACACGGCCCTGCGTGGCATTCCCGTTTCTACAACACCCGGCACTAGCAAAAATTTGCAAGCCGAGCGTTTCCACGCAGCCATGCAAGACGACTTCAACGTCCCCGAAGCGTTGGCTGTCTTGTTCGAACTCGCCCGCGACATCAATCGCTACAAAGACGAAGGCAACCACAACGAAGCCACCAACTCCGCAGCACAACTGCGCCACCTAGCTAATCACCTAAACATTCTCCAAGCCGACCCCGAGCAATTCCTAAAAGGCATCGCCACCAAAGACGGCCTCAGCGACGAACAAATCGAATACCTCATCGCCCAACGCATTCAAGCCCGCCAACAAAAACGCTGGGCCGACGCCGACAAACTCCGCGACCAACTCACCCAAGCGAAGATACAGTTGGAGGATAAAGGAGATGTCACGCTTTGGCGGCGGGGATGAGTGTGGGAAGTCGTTGCGTAAATCGTTTCGCCACGCAGCAAAGCTGAAATACATTTATACGCCAATTATTCGCTACTTCTCGTTTAGCGCTGCTGCCGTGAATAAAAGACGGCAATGTCATAAGAACCGTGTCGGCTCCTCGAAAGAAAAAACCAGCCCGCCGTGCCTGTAAGTTGCCTTTTGTCTCTTGACTGGCGATGCCACACTAAGACAAGCGGTCGTGATTGGCGCTTTTCATTTAACCCAGATTTTCCATTAGCCTCGTAGCGAGGGTGCGCAAGGTGCTGAAGATGGGTGAGAAAAGAAGAAAAACAGTCGGAGGCGTAGTCACTCTACGGTGACGGACTGTTTTTCATCTTTTCTCGCGCAGATTCAGTGCGTTGTGCGGCCGCAGTAGAGTGCTAATGGAAAATCTGGGTTGAATGCGCCGGGAGAAACTACACGTCCTGGCTGGCTATGCGCGCCCCCACCCACACTCCATGCAACGTAAACGGAATAAAATGCCCAAAATAAGCACGCGCCAACGGCCCTTGCGTAATGTCTCGCGCATCTAACACCGCAACATAACTAACATGCAAATTCGCGTCATAGACTAAGGTCAGCACATACCCATCATCTTCTCCCTTCGCACCAGCGCGTGGCGCAAACACCGGCTCTGAGGGATAGTGTCCAGCGCCAAAATGGAACAATTCTAGCTGGCCCGTTGTTACATCAAGCTTCGCGATATGATCCTCGATCCAACCTGCTGCCGGATTACCCTGTAATCCAACGCTAAGCAAATACGCATAACAATAGACCTGACCCTGCACACTCGGCGCGATACGTGGGAATTCACAGGCAGGCACGGGGAACGGTTCAACCGATACCTTGCGTTGTGCCGCATTCACGACGAGTCGACATAGCTGACCGTCGACAGGTATCTTGCCCGGCGTATCAAACAAGTGTGCCAACAAACGATCTGCATTACAGTCAGGATAACGAACTAGATCTACGACGATCTCACCACCACGTTCATAGGCATTGCAGAAATGCCATTGAAAGAATGCCTCGGTAGTAAAGCGTGTAACGCGCGTAGGATCATCGATAGGGATTACGATTACCTCGGTTCCCGACTCTGCATGCCAGGCAAAGTTATTCGCTAAACTGGCCACCCCGAGCAGTTGCCGCGCAATCCGTAACCGCAATGGCGAAATAAAAAAAACGATGTGCTTATCAGTCGCGATAAAATCGTGAAGCATTGTTGGATAGGGGAGGGCAAGCCGAGTTAACTCGCGATGACCGCCGTCGTCGCGTAATTCATAAACGCTAAGTTCCGTTACCTTGCCATAACGCAGGCCAAAATTATACATGGCACGGCGCGTCGGCACGCGATGTGGATGGGCGGAGAAACCTTGTACGATCATGCCGTTGAAATCACGTTCGCCCAATGTTGTTAAATCGTCAGGCGATATTTCAGTCGGCAATCCACCTTCATATAAAGCAAACAAGCGTTCGTTCCACGACAACACTGAAACATTTGCCGCGTTTTTGAAACGCGGTCGCAGTATGCGACTCACCACGTTGCCGGGTGTAGGCATGCCAAACCCACCATAGAGACGCTTGCCGGCTTGTGTCTCGGCTTTGAAGCTTTGAGTTTGTACCACGCGCACGGCGCCCATGGTCTCGGAGGCGCTGAATTTTACTGCGCTCACGGCGCCATCCGCATCGAACCAATGCTCGTAAGGCTGGTTAAAGCGTGAAAATATCGCCGGGCCGTTGCGGAAAAGTGTGCCGCGCAGATCCGCTGGGATTTGGCCTTCAACGCGCAATGGCTCAAAACCATGCTCACGCGGTAAGTTTTGCAGAGAGTTGAACCAATCCGGGCTTTTTGGTTGAGATTGACTTGCCAAATGCATGACACACTCCGTGTTTATGTTTACACTGTAAACTTAGTATATTTCAGTAATGTTTACGTTGTCAACATTAGAGATGCAGATGTTCAAGACACGCAAATACCCTAAGCCCAAAGAAAAAACTTATCATCATGGTGACTTACGCCAGAGTTTACTACGCGCGGCGTTGGAGCTATTGGAGCAAGACGATGCAGCAGCGCTGACTTTGCGCGAGGTGGCGCGCCGCGCGGGTGTCTCTCACACCGCGCCCTATCGTCACTTTGCCGATAAGCAGTCGTTGTTGATGGCCGTGGCGGAAGAGGGCTTTAATGCATTGCGTGCTGACATGGAAGCTCGCATGTGTGATCATTCCGACCCATTGCGGCGCTTGCAAGAATCGGGCATCGCCTATGTATTATTTGCTGTCAGCCATCCCGCTCATTACCGCATCATGTTTGGCCGTGCTTTCGCTGCAAAGGAAATCAGCGCCGCGTTGCACAACGCAGGTGGAGCGGCTTTCCTTGTATTGCTGCATACTATTCGTCAGGGGCATGAGGCCAATATGCTACGCGGCGGTGACCCTTTCGATCAAGCCATTGCTGCG
>JANPPH010000252.1:0-11225 GCA_031428395.1 Gammaproteobacteria bacterium | reverse complement strand
ACGGGAGCCAGTAACGATATCCAACGTGCTACTGAAATTGCGCGCAACATGGTTACTAAATGGGGTTTGTCTGAACGTCTCGGCCCGCTGACATATAGCGAGGAAGAGGGTGAAGTATTCTTGGGTCATTCAGTAACACAGCACAAATCGGTTTCGGATGAAACCGCGCATGTTATTGACGAAGAAATCCGTGCCATTATCGATCGTAACTATAATCGAGCGCGAGACCTTCTTACGGAGAACGTTGGTAAGTTACACATCATGGCGCAGACGCTCGTTAAGTACGAGACCATTGATAGCGATCAGATTGACGACATTATGTCCGGTCGTGAACCGCGTCCACCAAAAGGATGGAATGAAGGTTCAGGCCCGACCTCGGGGCGTGGTGCAGTAACGCCCGAGCCCCAAGGTGCTGATGGCAAGATTGGCGGGCCTGCAGGCCAACATTAAAAGCGACCGAATAAGCCTGCTAGCGGTGTTTACCGCTAGCAGGCTTTTATGTTTTTATGGCGAAAAATCCCCCATCACATTGTTTTAACTTGGATTGCGCTGGTCGCCCTCTCGATCTTTCGCTTCCGCAGGTTATGGGAATCCTCAATGTCACGCCGGATTCTTTTTTTGACGGTGGACAGTTCGTTACTAAAGACGCAGCATTGCGGCGTGCAGTAACGCTTGCGGCGCAAGGCGCTGCTATCATTGATGTAGGGGGAGAGTCCACACGGCCCGGCGCGCGCCGTGTTTCCGTGGCGGAGGAAATTGATCGCGTCATCCCGATCATTGAAGCCATACATGCGGAATTGCCGGTCCCCATCTCGATCGATACAAGCAAGCCGGAAGTGATGTCCGCGGCAATAGCTGCGGGAGCAGGGTTTATTAACGACGTAAGGGCACTGCGCGAAATCGGTGCGCTGGACGTTGCAGTGAAAGCCAAAGTGCCTGTCTGTCTTATGCATATGCAAGGGGAGCCCGACAGCATGCAGCAAAGACCTGCTTATCAGTCCGTCATCACGGAAGTAAAAAGTTTTTTAGCTGAGCGCCTTTTGGCGTGCATGCAGGCAGGTATTCCCCGCGAACGATTAATTATTGATCCAGGGCTTGGGTTTGGCAAAGCCTTGGCCCATAATGTCGCGTTGCTGCGTAACCTTAACGACTTTGTAACGTTGGGGCAGCCATTGCTCGTGGGCGTTTCGCGCAAATCTATGATCGGTGCGCTGCTAAATAACCAAGCCGATCAGCGTCTCTATGGTAGTCTCGCCTTGGCGACGCTCGCGGTTTGGCAGGGTGCTTGTCTAATTCGAGCACATGATGTGGCGGCAACGGTGGATGCGATTCGGATTTGTGCGGCAATTCGTGATTCTGCCGCAGTGTTAAATTGATTTCTTTCAATAGTATCGGTAAGCTTGCGGGCTATTTTGGATTGTATGGAGTGTTTACATGCGCCAGCGCTTGGTTGCTGGGAATTGGAAAATGTACGGTTCACGGGAACAAGCCCGGGAGCTCGTGACACAAATCTGTGTGGGCCTTGACCAAGTCAGTCACGTTGATGTCGCAGTTTGTCCGCCTTTCGTTTATTTGTCTGACGTGGCAGGTCTAATTAAGGCTAATAAGGGTTTATCGTTGGGCGCTCAGGATGTGTGCGACCGTTCCCAGGAAGGGGCGTTCACCGGCGAAATTTCCGCTGCAATGCTCGCAGACGTTGGTTGTCACTATGTGATAATCGGGCATTCAGAGCGACGAGCCTTATATGACGACAGCGACAGTCGCGTAGCCGATAAAGTGGTGGCGGCCCTAAGCGCCAAGTTGATCCCCATATTATGCGTGGGTGAGCAATTGGAAGAGCGTGAGCAGGGCGTTACAGAGCAAGTTGTTGCGCGTCAATTGGGCGCAGTGTTTAATCGCATGGAAGGCGATGCAGCTTGGCTGGACTACGCTGTCATTGCATATGAGCCAGTCTGGGCGATAGGCACCGGAAAAACGGCTACCCCTGAGCAAGCTCAAGAAGTACATGCGTTTATTCGTCAGTTGATTGCGCAACACGACCGTCAGCGGGCGACTAAGATTAAAATTTTGTACGGTGGCAGTGTCAAATCAGCGAATGCGGCCGATCTGTTCAACATGCCCGATATTGATGGTGGCTTAATTGGCGGCGCTTCACTGAAGGCAGAAGAATTTTTGGCTATCACTGCTGCGGCACACCGTAGTGCCACATTGGTGTAGCGGATTTAGATAAAGGCAGCATTCATGCAAACAGCGTTACTTATTATTCACATTTCAACTGCCATCGGCGTCATCGTGCTGGTATTAATGCAGCAAGGCAAGGGTGCGGATGCCGGGGCTGCCTTCGGTGGCGCGTCGCAAACGGTTTTTGGCAGCCGCGGCTCAAGTAATTTTCTGACCCGCACAACCGCCGTCTTGGCTACGGTATTCTTCATCACTAGTTTGTCAATAAATTATGTAGCAGGGCATAATCGGGAACAGCCCAGCGTTATCAAGACGACGCCACCGCTTCAACCGGATGGTTCTTTGCCAGCAACCAGTTCAGGTGCATCTGATGTGCCGTCGGTACCGCCCGCTACAACGACGGACGGCCCACCTAGCACAAAATAGGGTCTAGTTGCCTTGCGCTATGACGTTTTTGCGAGAGTTTTAACAGTAACAAATGCCGATGTGGTGAAATTGGTAGACACGCCGTCTTGAGGGGGCGGTGGCGAAAGCTGTGTCGGTTCGAGTCCGACCATCGGCACCATATTCTACAAATAATACAAAAGTTTTTACGTACGCGTAGACTCTCTCTCTAGAGAGTTTAAAGTGTGTTATCGCCTTGTTGACGACGGACTATTTTCTAGCCTAGACTCGGGAACTTTAAGGCTGTAGTAGTGTCGAAATTAAATGACTCCTACAGGCTGGTAAATTTCTGGGATTGGGTGTCTGGAAAATTAAGCCAGCAGGCGGGCAGTCGAAAATGCGCGTACTCGCAGGTTCGCTCTTAATATCGTGCGCTTTGCGGCTATTGAATACATACCATTGGCTTCAGTGGATTTAATTGGTACCTGTAGGCTGTTGCAAACTTACTAGTGTAGCCGGATAGATTCAGTGGATACGTTATTGCCCAAAGGAATTGCGTGGTTATGCTGGAAAATTACTTTCCGATATTAATTTTTCTCGTGCTCGGTGTGTTCTTTGGCGTGGCCCCTCTGCTGGCGGGATGGGTTGTCGCGCCTAATCACCCGGACAGCGCTAAGCTATCCCCTTATGAATGTGGCTTCGAAGCATTTGAAGACTCCCGGACGAAATTTGACGTGCGTTATTATCTGGTCGCAATTTTGTTCATCATTTTCGACCTCGAGATAGCATTTTTGTTCCCTTGGGCCGTCGTACTAAACGATATCGGTTGGTTCGGGTTTTTTTCAATGGTGGTTTTCCTTGGCATCCTCATAGTGGGTTTCGCCTATGAGTGGAAGAAGGGAGCATTGGAGTGGGAATAGAAGGTATTTTGGAGAAAAACGTTCTTACCACCACGGCCGACAAGCTCATTAATTGGGCGCGTACGGGGTCGTTGTGGCCAATGACGTTTGGTTTGGCCTGCTGTGCAGTTGAAATGATGCATGCCGGTGCGGCGCGTTATGACCTAGATCGTTTTGGTGTCGTTTTTCGGCCTAGCCCTCGTCAGTCTGATGTGATGATTGTGGCTGGCACCCTGGTGAATAAAATGGCGCCTGCACTGCGCAAAGTGTATGACCAGATGTCGGAGCCGCGTTGGGTTATATCCATGGGGTCATGCGCTAACGGCGGCGGTTACTATCATTATTCCTATGCCGTTGTTAGAGGCTGCGATCGCATTGTACCGGTGGACATTTATGTCCCAGGCTGTCCGCCCACCGCTGAAGCGTTGTTATATGGCATTATTCAATTACAAAATAAAATCAAACGTACCAACACGATTGCTAGGTAGATAAGTGTATGTCCGAATCGGTGCAGGTACTCATTGATAGTATCAAAACACATTTGCAATCTGCACTCATTGATATAAAACTCGCTTTGGGCGAAGTCACCATTACAGTGCGGCCTGATGACATTGTCTCGACCTGTCTGACCTTGCGTAATGACCCTTTATTTCAGTTTGATCAGCTGATTGATCTGTGTGGTGTGGATTATCTGGAGTATGGGCAGACTCCCTGGACGGAAGGGCCAACTCAGCGCGATACCCAACTTGGAAACTTTGTTTCTCCTGATGCGTCGACGGGTGAAACATCAACAGCTCCACACCTTGAGTCGCGCTTTGCCGTCGTCTACCACCTTCTATCCGTTGCCAAAAACCAACGTTTGCGGGTTAAAACATTTCCGAAGGGGGAGCCACCACGCATCGGTTCTGTTACGTCAGTGTGGAGCGTAGCAAATTGGTATGAGCGCGAAGCGTTTGACTTGTTCGGGATTTTATTTAGTGGTCATCCTGACTTGCGGCGTCTGCTGACAGATTACGGTTTTATTGGTCATCCTTTCCGCAAAGATTTTCCCCTTATCGGCAACGTCGAAATGCGCTACGATCCCGACAAAAAACGTGTGGTCTATGAGCCCGTCAGTATTGAGCCAAGAATTTTGGTGCCGCGCGTAATTCGCGATGACAGCCGGTACCAGGTGTTAGCGATCGATGAGGGCAAGAAGCGTGTCTGAAATTCGCAATTACACTATGAACTTTGGACCCCAGCATCCCTCAGCGCACGGCGTGTTGCGTTTGGTGCTTGAGCTAGACGGGGAAGTTGTCGAACGCGCAGACCCTCATATTGGTTTATTGCATCGTGCCACGGAGAAGCTGGCCGAGAGTAAGCCGTACAATCAGAACATCGGCTACATGGATCGCTTGGACTATGTGTCCATGATGTGCAACGAGCACGGCTACGTGCTGGCGATCGAAAAACTGCTTCAAATCGAGGCGCCCCTTCGCGCGCAGTATATACGCGTGATGTTTGATGAGATGACGCGTATTCTAAATCATCTCCTTTGGCTGGGTGCGCATGCGCTGGACATTGGTGCGATGACCGTATTCCTTTACTGCTTTCGCGAACGCGAAGATCTGCTTGATTGTTACGAAGCCGTATCGGGTGCGCGCATGCATGCCACCTATTATCGCCCAGGCGGAGTGTACCGCGATTTGCCTTTATCGATGCCTCACTATGAGCCATCAAAGTGGCACAATAAGAAAGAGGTCGAGGTCTTAAATCGCAATCGCCAAGGTTCGTTGTTAGATTTTATCGATGACTTTGTCGCGCGTTTTCCCACCTATGTTGATGAGTACGAAACACTGCTCACTGACAATCGAATTTGGAAACAGCGTACCGTAGACATTGGTGTGGTGTCTCGTGAGCGCGCCTTGCAACTGGGTTTTACCGGGCCGATGTTGCGCGGTTCTGGCATAGAGTGGGATCTGCGTAAGAAACAACCGTACGCTGTCTATGATCGGCTGGATTTTGATATTCCAGTGGGTCTTAACGGTGATTGCTACGATCGTTATTTAGTGCGCGTCGAAGAGATGCGTCAATCCAATCGCATCATCAAGCAATGTGTCGATTGGTTGCGCGCTAAACCTGGCCCAGTCATGATTGACGACTTTAAAGTTGCGCCGCCCAAACGTGTCGATATGAAAGGCGACATGGAAGCGTTGATCCATCATTTTAAGTTGTTCACTGAGGGTTATTGTGTGCCTGAAGGCGAGGCCTATGCAGCGGTCGAACATCCCAAAGGAGAATTTGGCGTTTATCTCATTTCCGATGGCGCCAATAAGCCCTATCGCATGAAGATACGTGCGCCAGGGTTCCCTCATATCGCCAGTCTCGATGAAATGTGTCGCGGTCATATGATTGCTGATGTGGTAGCAATTATCGGCACGCAAGATATTGTGTTTGGAGAGGTTGATCGCTAATGGCGGACAGTAAGTTGAGCCTAATTTCTGTGCAATCGCGCGAGGCCATTGATCGCTGGGTGGCGAAATACCCACCCGACAAAAAAAGTTCGGCGGTCATCGCGGCATTAGGCATTGTGCAAGACGCCAATGGCGGCTGGCTGACCACCGAGTTAATGGATGCAGTAGCGGAATACTTAGAGATGGAGCCTATTGCGGTGTACGAGGTAGGCACCTTCTATACCATGTTCGAGCTTGATCCTGTTGGACGCAATAAAATTTCTGTCTGCACCAATATTTCGTGCATGCTTTGCGGTTCTGATCAGATCGTTGCGCACCTGGAAAAAAAGCTCGGCATAAAAATGGGCGAAACAACACCCGATGGTCGTTTCACTCTCAAAGAAGTTGAGTGTTTGGCGGCATGCGGTGGTGCACCCATGTTTCAAATTGGGCGTCAGTATTACGAAAATTTAACGCCCGCCAAAATAGACTCTATCCTGAATAGTCTTGAGTAGACGATCATGATGCTAAATGAAGTATGTTTTCAAACCTTACATCTGCCCAAGCCTTGGAGCTTGGAAGCCTATCAAAGCACGGGCGGTTACGAGGTATGGAAAAAGATTTTGAAGGAAAAGACCTCGCCTGAAGAGATCATTAATCAAATTAAGATTTCTGCGTTGCGCGGACGTGGCGGTGCAGGGTTTCCGACCGGCTTGAAGTGGAGTTTTATGCCGCGCAATGTGCCCGGTCAAAAATATATTGTGTGTAACTCGGACGAAGGTGAGCCCGGCACGTTTAAGGATCGCGACATACTGCGCTACAATCCGCACGCCTTGATCGAAGGCATGGCTATCGCAGGCTATACCATCGGCGCGACTATCGGTTACAACTATATGCGCGGTGAGTTTTTTGAACCCTATGATCGATTTGAGGCGGCCTTGGAAGAAGCGCGCGCCGCGGGCCTATTGGGAAAGAATTTGCTGGCGTCCGGCGTTGATTTCGAGCTTCATTCACACCTTGGGGCAGGCGCCTATATTTGCGGCGAAGAGACGGCATTGATCGAGTCGCTTGAAGGTAAAAAAGGTCAGCCGCGTTTTAAACCACCGTTTCCTGCAAGCTATGGGCTTTATGGCCGCCCCACGACAATTAACAACACAGAAACGCTGGCATCGGTCCCATCAATAATTCGAAACGGCGGCAAGTGGTTTTTGGATTTAGGCAAGCCCAATAACGGCGGTACGAAAATCTATTCCGTGTCGGGTCATGTGAATAAGCCGGGTAATTACGAAGTCCGCATGGGTACACCTTTTGCCGACCTGCTTGAACTGGCGGGTGGAATGCGTAATGGCAATAAATTGAAAGCGGTGATACCCGGAGGCACTTCCGTGCCCGTGTTGCCTGGCGATGTCATGATGTCGACAACAATGGACTACGATTCTATTGCTAAGGCCGGGTCAATGCTGGGTGCGGGTTCGGTGATAATCATGGACGATACGACGTGCATGGTGCGGGCCTTAGCGCGTATCTCGCATTTTTATTATGAGGAGTCTTGCGGGCAATGTACGCCTTGCCGCGAAGGCACAGGTTGGTTGTCGCGAGTTGTGCACAGAATAGAGCATGGGCAAGGTCGGAACGAAGACTTGGATATGTTAGTGGATGTGGCGGCCAAGATTGAGGGGCGCACGATTTGTGCGTTGGGCGATGCTGCGGCGATGCCGGTCGCCAGCTTCATTAAACACTTTCGTGAGGAATTCGCTTATCACATCACGCATCGCCGTTGTTTGGTGGACGCGGTACAAGCGGCGGCGTAATTAATGACAATGCTCACGGTGAGTACGAGATAGATATGGTAAATATCGAAATAGATGGGCGGAAATTTCAGGCGCAAGACGGCGCTATGGTGATTGAAGCTGCTGATCAAGCGGGTATTCCAATCCCGCGTTTCTGCTATCACAAGAAATTGTCTGTCGCTGCAAATTGCCGGATGTGCCTGGTTGATGTGGAAAAAGCGGCAAAGCCTTTGCCGGCCTGTGCCACGCCTGTTACCGAAGGCATGAAAATCTATACGAAATCGGCCAAAGCCATTAATGCGCAAAAAGGCGTAATGGAGTTTTTGCTGATTAACCATCCCCTTGATTGCCCAATTTGCGATCAGGGCGGAGAGTGCGACTTGCAAGATTTAGCAGTGGGTTATGGCAGTAGTCATTCCCGTTACCGCGAAAACAAACGTGTAGTAAAAGACAAAAACCTAGGGCCGCTGATTGCGACCGATATGACGCGTTGTATCCACTGTACCCGCTGCATACGCTTCGGCCAAGAAATCGGCGGTATTATGGAGTTGGGTGCAACGGGGCGTGGTGAGCACATGCAGATCGGCACCTACATGGAACGCTCTGTTGATTCTGAAATGTCGGGCAACATGATCGATCTTTGCCCAGTTGGAGCCTTAACCTCAAAGCCCTTTCGCTATTCGGCTCGCGCTTGGGAGATGACCACACGGCCGTCGATTGCGCCACACGATTGCATCGGCTCTAACCTGAATGTGCAAGTGCGTGGCAACAAAGTTATGCGCGTGTTACCACGAGAAAACGAACAAGTTAACGAGACCTGGATCTCCGACCGCGACCGATTTAGTTATGAAGGTCTAAACAGCCCCGATCGTCTGCGCCGGCCAATGATTAAGAAGGACGGTCAATGGCAGGACGCCGATTGGGATACTGCGTTGGAATTTGCGGTTTCAGGTCTAAAACAAGCAACCATGCGTCACAGCGCAAGCCAGATAGGTGCGCTATCGTCACCTTCCGCGACTATTGAGGAAATGTATCTCCTGCAAAAGTTCATGCGGGCGCTTGGTAGCGCCAATATTGATCACCGTCTGCGTCAGCACGATTTTAGCGATCAAGACATCGCTCCACTGTTTCCTTGGCTTGGGCAAAGTATCGAAGATTTGGAAAACGCCAATGCGGTGCTCTTAATTGGATCGAATGTCCGCAAAGACCAGCCGATTGCTGGGCATAGGTTACGCCAAGCATCGCTGAGTGGCGCAAGTGTCATGGTGGTGAATAGCGTCGATTACCCGTTTAATTTCCGACTTCGCGACAAAATTATAGTGGGCCCAAACCAAATGGCCATGAGCTTGGCAAAAATTGCCAAGTCTTTAGTGGTGGCTAACAATGTTGCAATTCCCGATGAACTGGCGGCGCTTTGGAACAATATCAGGGCAGATGAAACGCATGATCGAATGGCAAAAACGTTAAAGGCTGCGGGCCGCAAAGTTATTTTGTTGGGAGTAAATGCGTTACATCATTCGGATTTGTCGTCACTGCGCTCCCTAGCGGGCTTAATTGCCGAGTTGACGGGGGCCCATTTGGGTTATCTTACCGACGGTGCGAATAGTGCGGGCGGGTGGTTGGCTGGCGCGATACCGCATCGGACATCTGGCGGCCAGGCAGTGACGAAAGGCTTGCACGCCCAAGAAATGTTGCAGAAGCGTTTAAAGGCGTATGTGTTGTTAGGGATTGAGCCTGAATTTGACTGTGACAATCCCAATGCGCTTGACTCTTTAAGTAAAGCTGATTTTGTGCTTTCATTGTCGCCCTACCTCACGGAGACAATGAAGCGCTATGCCAGCGTAATATTACCCATCGCGCCGTTTGCCGAGACTTCCGGTACGTTTATTAATGCAGAAGGGAAATGGCAAAGCTTTGCTGGCGTGGTGGCGCCATTGGGTGAGACGCGCCCAGCGTGGAAAATTTTGCGCGTTATGGGGAATCTTTTTGGTATTGCCGGTTTTGATTATGTGTCATCCGAAGAAGTGAGAGACGAAGTTCGCGGTTTAGTTGGGGATGTTGTGCCGAGTAATCGAGTAACGTGGCGTTGCCCAACAACGCTAGACGGTAAAGAGGGTGGTGAACAGGGCGACGTGGCGATGTATTCTATCGATGCCATAGTGAGGCGTGCGCCAGCTCTGCAGGCAACCCAGGACGCCGTTGACGAGCAACGTGCAACAGCATAGAAGATAGACAAGTCGTTTGAGGCGCGAGGTTTTTTGCAATGGCAGACCATGTTTGAGATAGTGCAAACCACTTGGGCGAGTATCCCTACCACAATACAAATTGTGGCGAAGATCGTCGCGATTGTCGTGCCGATAATGTTGTCGGTCGCCTATTTGACGCTTGCGGAGCGCAAGGTGATTGGCTTCATCCAGGTGCGCATTGGACCCAATCGCGTCGGCCCCGGCGGTTGGTTACAGCCGATCGCTGATGGCTTGAAGTTGTTGCTCAAAGAAATTATCGTCCCGACAAACGCTAATAAATTCCTATTCGTTGCCGCGCCGATCTTGGCCCTGGCCCCCGCGTTGGCTGCTTGGGCGGTGGTGCCTTTCGATGCCGAAATGGTACTGTCTGATATTGATGCCGGTTTGCTCTATATCCTGGCGCTAACGTCTATGGGCGTGTACGGCATTATCATTGCCGGTTGGGCATCAAATTCTAAATACGCATTTTTGGGCGCCCTACGTTCTGCAGCGCAAGTTGTGTCGTATGAAATTGCGATGGGTTTCGCTTTAGTGGGTGTATTGCTCGCGGCTGGCAGCATGAATCTCGGTGATATTGTACGGGCGCAACAGGGTAGCGTGCTGCATTGGTACTGGCTACCGTTATTGCCGTTGTTTTTAGTGTATTTTATTTCCGGTGTCGCGGAGACCAATCGTGCGCCCTTCGATGTGGCGGAAGGCGAATCGGAACTTGTTGCCGGCTTTCATGTCGAATATTCAGGCATGGCCTTCGCGCTATTTTTCCTCGCTGAATATGCAAACATGATTTTGGTTGCCGCCCTTGCCGCCCTTTTATTTCTTGGAGGCTGGCTCTCCCCGTTTCAAGGTATTCCTGGTCTTGAAAGCTTATTTAGCTGGGTACCTGGTATCTTGTGGCTGTTCGCGAAAATGGGCGTATTCCTGTTTTTGTTTTTATGGTTCCGCGCCACTTTTCCGCGTTATCGCTATGATCAGATTATGCGTCTAGGCTGGAAAGTATTTATACCCGTTACGATTGTCTGGATACTTGTGGTGGGTTTGGCTGTAATGGGACATATTCCTCCATGGTTCGATTAACGGGTTCCCCATCCAACAGGGGGAGGGCGACATGACAAAAGCGCTACAGCATTATTTTAAAAGCTTCTTCTTGTGGGAGTTGTTTATCGGTTTAAAGTTGACCGGTAGATACTTCTTTGCCAAAAAAATTACGGTTCAATACCCAGAAGAAAAGACACCGCAATCCCCGCCGAACGGACGGGCAGGAATCACAACCTGATTGCGGAAGCAGCTATGTGC
>JANPPH010000251.1:0-5482 GCA_031428395.1 Gammaproteobacteria bacterium | reverse complement strand
TGAACAGCCCATTTAGTTGAATACCCCCACCCCCGCTTGTATACTGGTAGACCTTTTGCCTTGCAAATCTGAATTGACCTTGGGGTTGGCGCTAGAGAATATGCACGCATCACTTAGCCAGGGGCTTTATCGCCCAGAGTTCGAGAAAGCTAGCTGCGGGTTTGGGTTGATTGCCCAAATGGACGGCAAGCCTAGTCATTGGGTAGTTAAAACCGCCATTGGGTCGCTGGCGTGCCTTACCCATCGCGGTGCGGTAGCGGCGGACGGTAAGAGCGGCGACGGTTGCGGCATTTTGATGAAGAAGCCAGACGCTTTTTATCGTGCGCTGGCACAGGAGCTTCAGCTTCCTCTGACTTCGCTCTATGCGACGGGCCTCGTTTTTCTCAATCAAAACAAAAATAAAGCTGAGAAAGCGCGCAAGCAGTTAGTCGCAGAACTTGCCGCCGAGGGCCATATTGTTGCGGGTTGGCGAGTTGTGCCGGTAGACCCAACAGCATGTGGCGAGGAAGCCTTAAAAACCCTGCCCGTGATCGAGCAGATTTTCGTTAATGCCAACGCTGCGACGGATGAAGCGACGTTTGAGCGACAGCTGTTTATTGCCCGGCGGCGTACTGAGAAGGCCATAGAGCCAGAAGACAACGTTTTTTACGTACCTAGTTTGTCGGCGCGTGTCGTTGCCTATAAAGGCCTCGTCATGCCAGCAAATCTTCCTATATTTTTCAAAGATTTAACCGATGAGCGCTTAGAGTCCGCATTGTGCGTGTTCCATCAACGCTTCTCCACGAATACTTGGCCGCAATGGCGTTTGGCGCAGCCTTTCCGCTATCTTGCGCATAACGGCGAAATTAATACCATTCAAGGTAACCGCAACTGGGCCATCGCGCGCGGACATAAATTTGAAACGCCGTTGATTCCTAATATGGAGGATATTCGGCCGCTCGTTTCCATGACGGGCTCTGATTCCAACAGCCTCGATAATATGCTGGAAGTGTTGTTGGCCGGTGGCATGGATTTATTCCGCGCGATGCGCTTACTGGTTCCACCCGCATGGCAAAACATCGACACCATGGACCCAGATCTACGCGCCTTTTACGAATATAGCTCGATGCACATGGAAGCGTGGGATGGCCCGGCGGGTATCGTGATGACTGATGGTCGTTATGCCGCCTGTGCAATGGATCGTAACGGTCTGCGCCCCGCCCGTTATGTGATTACGCACGATCGGCATATCACTTTGGCCTCTGAGATTGGGGTCTATGGCTATCAACCAGAGGATGTTCTGGCGAAAGGCCGTTTGAAGCCCGGTCAAATGATCGCGGCCGACACGCAGACCGGCAAATTACTCTTGCCGGAAGAAATCGATAACCTATTAAAATCCCGTCACCCCTATCGCGCCTGGATCAAGACCAACATTAGTGCCCTGACTTCGACCTTAGGCCCTAAGGTGTTGACCAGTGAGCCGATGGATGACAACACGCTCAACGTCTATCAGAAACTCTTTCAAGTTACGTTTGAAGAGCGCGACCAAGTCTTGCGCGCCTTAGCTGAAGTTGGTCAAGAAGCAATCGGATCAATGGGTGACGATACGCCACTGTCTGTGTTATCTCAGCGCGAACGTTCGCTGTTTGATTATTTCCGTCAACAGTTCGCTCAAGTCACGAACCCGCCGATCGACCCGCTGCGCGAAGGCATTGTGATGTCGCTGGAGACGTGTTTGGGTCGTGAAATGAACATGTTTCAGGAGACCAAGGAACACGCGGCGCGATACACCATCGATTCGCCAGTCCTTAGCGAGGGCAAATTCCGGCGGCTACTGATCTTGAAGGATCACCACTATGCTCATCAGCTTATTGATCTTAATTACGGCAGTGACAAGTCACTTAAAGACGCAATCGTCGCAGTATGCGATCAAGCCGTCGCCGCTGCGCGTGAAGGCAAGGTGTTGATGGTGTTGTCCGACAGAGCGATCGCCCGCGACAAATTACCGATTCCCGTGGCATTAGCTACCGGCGCGGTGCACCATCGCTTGATTCGCGAAGGCTTGCGTTGCGATACCAACATTATTGTCGAAACCGGCGCCGCCCGTGACCCGCATCAATTCGCTGTTCTGATCGGCTACGGCGCGACGGCCGTTTATCCGTATCTGGCCTTTGAATGCATGAACGACTTGCTGCGCAGCGGTGAAATTACGCCCAAGTTTGCCGACTCCTTGGCCTCCAATTTCATTAAAGGCATTAGCAAGGGTCTGTACAAAATCATCTCGAAGATGGGTATCTCGACCATCGCCAGTTACCGGGGTGGACAGTTGTTTGAGGCGGTGGGTCTGCACGAGGAAGTGGTGGAGCTGTGTTTTAAGGGCACTACCAGCCGTATCCAAGGTGCTAATTTTGATGACTTGGAAGAAGACCAGCGCCGCCTCGCCAAAGACGCCTGGTTGCCGCGTCGCGCTATCAGTCAGGGCGGCTTGCTCAAATACATTCACGGTGGTGAATACCATGCCTTCAATCCTGACGTAGTCAACGCCTTACGTAAGTCTGTCCAAACCGGCGAGTATGAGGATTACCAAGCCTACGCCTCCTTGGTCAACACCCGTCCTGTGGCGATGTTTCGCGATTTGCTAAAGTTACGAGGCGATGTCGAGCCGATCTCGCTAGATGAAGTCGAACCGATAGAAGCTATTTTGCCGCGTTTTGATAGCGCAGGCATGTCCTTAGGCGCGTTGTCGCCCGAAGCCCACGAAGCCTTAGCCATGGCCATGAACCGCTTAGGCGGCCGCTCCAACTCAGGCGAAGGCGGCGAAGACCCAGCGCGTTATGGCACTGAAAAAATGTCCAAGATTAAACAAGTGGCATCGGGTCGTTTTGGCGTAACGCCTGCCTACTTAGTCAACGCCGAAGTGTTGCAAATTAAAGTCGCCCAAGGCGCAAAGCCCGGCGAAGGTGGGCAATTACCCGGTGATAAGGTTAACGATTTAATTGCCCGTTTGCGTTACGCAAAACCGGGTGTTGCGTTAATTTCGCCACCGCCTCATCACGATATTTATTCCATCGAAGATTTAGCGCAATTAATCTTCGACCTAAAGCAAATAAACCCCAAAGCCTTAGTGTCGGTAAAGCTCGTTGCGGAACCGGGCGTGGGTACGATTGCGGCGGGTGTGGCAAAGGCGTATGCCGATCTCATCACCATTGCAGGCTATGATGGTGGCACGGGTGCAAGCCCATTAACCTCGGTTAAGTACGCGGGTGGCCCTTGGGAATTGGGTTTGACAGAAACCCATCAAGTGTTACGCGCCAACAATCTACGCGAAAGGGTTCGGCTACAAACTGACGGCGGTTTGAAAACAGGTTTAGATGTCATCAAGGCCGCGATCTTGGGCGCTGAGAGTTTTGGTTTTGGCACCGCGCCAATGATTGCGCTGGGCTGTAAATATTTACGCATCTGCCATCTCAATAATTGCGCCACGGGTGTTGCCACCCAAAACGATTTTCTACGCAAAGCGCACTTCATCGGCTTGCCTGAGTTCGTCATGAACTACTTCCGTTTCGTCGCTCGCGAAACGCGCGAGTGGCTGGCGACCTTAGGCGTGAAAACTATGTCTGAGTTAATCGGGCGTACCGATTTGTTGGAACGCGTCGAAGGGCTCACCTCAAAACAGCGTCGCCTCGATTTGCGTCCGCTGCTGTCTGACGCCGGCATCCCAAAAAATAGCCCACAATATTGCACTAAACCGCGCAACGAGCCGTTCGACAAAGGCGAGCTCGCCGAGCAAATGGTGCTCGATATGGTGCAGGCCATTGAGAATAAAGAGGGCGGCATTTTCCATTACGACATTCGTAATGTTAATCGCTCCATCGGCGCGCGTATCTCCGGCGAAATCGCCCGTCGCTACGGTGACAAAGGCATGGAAAGTGCGCCAATCACAATCAAGTTCACCGGCACGGCAGGCCAAAGCTTTGGCGTATGGAATGCCGGTGGATTGAATTTGATCCTTGAAGGCGATGCCAATGATTATGTTGGTAAAGGCATGGCAGCAGGCAAAATCGTCATTCGCCCGTCACGCCGCAGTCAGTGCAAGAGCAATGAAACGCCCATCATCGGCAATACCTGCCTGTACGGCGCGACCGGCGGCAAACTCTTTGCCGCAGGCGTGGCCGGTGAACGCTTCGCCGTGCGCAATTCCGGCGCCTACGCGGTTGTTGAAGGCATCGGTGATCACGGTTGTGAATACATGACTAACGGTATGGTGGTAGTGTTAGGTCAGACAGGTTTGAACTTTGGCGCAGGCATGACGGGCGGTTTTTGTTACGTGCTCGACGCCGACAACACTTTCGTTGATCGCTACAACCACGAACTTGTCGATATTCATCGCATTGCCACAGAGTCAATGGACGAGCATGTCAATTACCTGCGCGATGTGATCAAAGAGTTCGTTGCTGAGACCCAAAGTGCCTGGGGTCAAACTATTTTGGACGATTTCACCGGCTTTGCCGGGCGTTTTTGGCTGGTGAAGCCCAAAGCAGCGGCGCTAGATACATTGCTCAAAACTCTCCTCAACGCCGCTTAAGTTTTTTTGCTAATGGGCCATTACGAGCATGACTAAGAATTTCGAGTTCATAGAGATTTCACGCCAAGATCCGGCAAAAAAGCCTGTGGCTATCCGCCTGTTTGAGAAAAAGGAAATTTACGGTCAATATGACCCAAGCACTGCGGCTGCACAGTCGGCGCGCTGCTTAAGTTGTGGCAACCCTTATTGCGAATGGAAATGCCCCGTCCACAACTATATTCCGAATTGGCTAAAACTCATCGCGGAAGGGAATATTTTAGAGGCGGCGGACATGTCGCACCGCACCAACTCTTTGCCAGAAATCTGCGGCCGTGTTTGTCCACAAGATCGTTTGTGCGAGGGCGCATGCACGCTCAATGATGGCTTTGGCGCTGTGACGATTGGCTCCATCGAAAAATACATCACCCATGAAGCATTAAAATTAGGCTGGCGGCCGGACATGTCGCAAGTGGTAGCCACCGGCAAGCGTGTGGCCATTGTCGGCGCAGGACCAGCGGGTTTGGGTTGCGCAGACATTTTAGTCCGCAACGGCGTTCAGCCCATAGTGTTTGATCGCTATGCTGAGATCGGCGGCTTACTCACCTTCGGCATTCCAGAATTTAAGCTTGAAAAAGAAGTGGTCAGAACCCGTCGTAAGATCATGGAAGAAATGGGCATTGAATTTCGCCTCAATATTGAAATCGGTAAAGATATTCAATTCCAAACCTTGCTTGATGAATACGACGCGGTATTTCTCGGCATGGGCACCTACACTTTCATGAAAGGCGACTTTCCCGGCGAGGACCTGCCAGGCGTGCTGGAAGCCCTGCCCTTTCTAATTTCTAACGTGCGCCAATGCCTGGGCACCAGCAAGCCCGGCGAGCCTTGCCATAGCATGCAGGGCAAGCGGGTGGTAGTGTTGGGCGGCGGCGATACGGC
>JANPPH010000250.1:0-6041 GCA_031428395.1 Gammaproteobacteria bacterium | reverse complement strand
TTGCCTACGCTTGCGACAATCTTCAACTGCTTATTGTCCGGGATCTCGTTATAGGAGAGCACCCTCAAGCCCGGAATGGTATGGCGTACAAATCGCGCTAACAAAGGCCGTATTGGCGCAGACACTAGTAGTACCGCTGGTTGCCCACTCACTTCCTGCCTTTGGGCGCTTTCTGCTAAAGAACGATGTAATCTTTCTGCAAGCCCTGGCTCTAATCCTGCCTCGCCGGTTGCTTGTAATGAGCTTTGCAATATCTGTTCCAAGTCACCATCAAGCACAGTCACTGCCAACTCAGATCCTAAGCCGTTGATTTGTTGTATTATCGAGCGTCCGAGGGCAACTCGAACCGCCGCTGTCAGTACGGCAGCGTCTTGACTTCTAGAAGCGTGATCCGCCAATGTTTCGGCTATGGTTCGAAGGTCGCGAACGGAAATTTTTTCCTCTAACAAATTCTGCAGCACCTTGAGAATAACGCCGGTTGGCACCATGCTCGGCAGATCTTCCACAAGTTTTGGTGCCGTTTTAGCGAGGTTTTCGAGCAAATATTTCACCTCCTCGCGTCCCAGCAATGATTGCGCTTGGTCTTGCAGGATTTGACTGAGATGTGTCGCGACAACTGTGCCAGCATCCACCACGGTATAGCCAAGCATTTGTGCTTGGTCGCGAAGCCCTGCGTCTATCCAAACCGCATTGAGGCCGAATGCAGGATCTTTGGTTGCGATGCCTTGCAAGGCCCCATGCACTTGTCCGGAGTTAATCGCCATTTCACGGTCAGGATAAATATCCGATTCGCCCACGGTTACACCGCGCAAAGTAATTCGATAGGCATTGGGAGCCAACTCAAGATTGTCGCGAATGTGAACGGCCGGTATTAGGAAACCAAGCTCTTGCGTCAATTTTTTACGCACACCCTTAATACGACCCATTAACTGGCCGCCTTGATTCTTGTCTACCAGTGGGATTAGCTTATAACCGACTTCTAGCCCAATAGTGTCTACTGGCGAGACGTCATCCCAACTCAGGTCACGTGTTTCGGCAGGCGGTTCTATGATGGCTGGCAACTGATCAGTTTGTGCGGCGCCAATTGCTGCATCACGTTGGCTGTTAATGTAATAGGCAACTGCACCGCCAATCACACCCAAGCTAATAAATGCAACATTTGGCATGCCGGGTATTAATCCAATCGACCCTATTACAGCCGACGTGACCCCAAGAGCGCGCGGGTTTTCAAATAGTTGCGACAAAATCTGTGATCCCATGTCCTGCGAGGACGATACTCTGGTCACCATGATAGCTGCGGCAGTGGATAATACTAATGCTGGGAGTTGTGTAACCAAACCATCGCCGATAGTCAACAGCGTGTAGTTATGCAGCGCGTCCTTAAACGCCATCCCATGTTCAAAAATGCCAATAGCCAAACCGCCAATAATGTTAATAAACAAAATCAGAATGCCGGCTATCGCATCACCACGCACGAACTTACTCGCGCCATCCATTGAGCCATAAAAATCCGCTTCCCTAACTACCTCTTCGCGACGTATTTTAGCCTCTTCTTGAGTGATTACACCGGCGTTAAGGTCGGCATCAATCGCCATCTGTTTGCCCGGCATAGCATCTAAGGTGAATCGGGCGCTGACTTCTGAAATTCGGCCCGCACCTTTGGTGACTACGACAAAATTAATAATCACTAAGATGCTGAAAACGACTATACCCACCACATAGTTACCACCGACAACAAACTCACCGAATGCTTCGATAACCTGCCCGGCGGCGTCTGTACCGTTTTGACCGTGGAGCAAAACGACACGAGTGGTGGCAACGTTTAGCGCCAAACGAAGCAAGGTGGCGAGCAACAGGATGGTCGGAAAAGCAGCGAAATCGAGCGGTTTTTTGGCGTAAATACCCGCCAATAAAACGACGAGTGATAAGGCGATATTAAAGGTGAAAAACATGTCGAGCATTAATGGAGGAATTGGCAGCACTAGCATTGCCAATAACGCCATAATCATAATAGGAATGCCTAAGCCACTACGCCCTATGACTTGGAGACCGCCGAAAGCGTTAGTCGGCTGCATTTGAAATGTCCTCGACCGACGTAAATATTGCGCTGTTGTGCATCATTGCAATTGACAAGCAACTAACGTGCCTTATATATAAAATACTGAGAACAAGGCATAGAGGTGAGCAGATATGATCAGAGCGCAGCCGGAAATATGAACAGCTCTAACGCAAAAGAAACACAGTTATATTTCCGCTAGTCTCTTCTCAATTCATCGGGAATGGGCACATCAGGCATCGAGAGAGTGGAGCTTTGGTAGTCTTTTCGAGTACGAACTTGATAAACATAGGCAAGTATTTTTGCCACGGCAGTATAAAGACCAGCTGGAATTTCGTGATTCAATTCAGTACTGTAAAACACCGCCCGTGCAAGCGCTGGCGATGATAACAACGGAACGTTATTTGCCTCTGCGACACGGCGTATTTCTGCCGCAATCAAATCGGCACCTTTGGCCACCACCACCGGCGCACGCATTCGCGTCTGATCATAGCGTAGGGCTATAGCATAATGCGTAGGGTTGGTGACGATTACGTCGGCTTTCGGGACCTCGTTCATCATTCTCCGTTGTGCAAATTCCCTTTGCAATGCGCGTATACGTTGCTTAACTTCCGGTTTGCCTTCGGTTTCCTTATACTCATCGAGCACCTCTTGTTTTGTCATACGCAGTTGCTTGGCATGATTCCATAATTGAAATGGCACATCAGCCACGACCGTTAATATCAACGCAGCACTCATGGTAAGTAATGCCCAAGCGATTAGTGATCCTGCGTGCGCAATACCCACCTCCGGCGACTCAGTCGCCAGACCGATGAGGCTTTCGGCGATATTCCAAAGCACTATGCTGGCAACAATGACAACGATTGAAAATTTTGCCAATGCTTTAAGCATCTCACTCAAGCCGTGCCAACCGAAAAGTCGTTTTAGTCCGCTTAACGGATTTAGTTTTTCTACCTTAAACGCAATAGCACTGGCGCTAAAAGCCCAACCGCCAACGGCTAAAGGGCCAAATAACGCAGCCAACACACACACCAAAAAAAATGGCGCGAGTGATAGCAAGCTACTACCCACCGTTTCATAGAAAATTCGCATTAACGCATCAGTGTGGAATATTTCATCCATGCTTGGCGCCAAACCACGGCGCATGACGCTGTTCAGACCATCGATAATGCCATCACCTAAGACCATCAAACCAACAGATGTCGCCAACAGCATAGCTACCGTATTAAGCTCGCGTGAACGCGGCACCTGGCCGCGCTCGCGCGCCTCGTTCAATCGCTTAGGCGTTGCATCTTCAGTACGTTCTTGATCACTCTTCTCGGCCATCGCGTTAGCTCTGAGCCACTAAATGACGCATTAGGGTAAGACTTTCATCTACCCATTGCGTCACTAGAGTATTGATGCCGGGCAAAGTCATAATGATCAGTGCAAAACCTAGAGTCAGCGTGATCGGAAAGCCCACGGCAAAAATATTCAGTTGCGGCGAGGCGCGCGTCATCACCCCAAACGCCACGTTCACCACGAGCAAGGCTACTACCACGGGTAAAGACATGACTAACGCTGCAGCAAACAACCAGGTTCCTCTACTTACCAAATCCCAAATACTCGACAAGGCCAATCCGTGCTCACCGACGGGTAATATGCGAAAACTTTCTGCCAAAACAGAAATGGCCGCCAAATGGCCATCTATGGATAGAAACAACAACATGCCAAACAAACTATAGAAATGACTGACCGTAGGCGTTTGCTGGCCATTGGTGGGATCGATCTGCGCCGCAAAACTTAGTCCCATGCCCGCAGCAATAAGTTGGCCCGCCATAACCAATGCCTCGAATACAAAATGCAGGGCTAAGCCAAGCGCAACTCCAATGAGAATTTGATTCAGTATCACTAGCATTCCAGCCGGACTTATGGGATCAATGTTGGGAACTGGCGGGACAATGGGTGCAATAACAATGGTCAACGCGAGCGCAATAATAAGACGTACGCGCATTGGTGAGGAACGCGAACCAAAAAAAGGCGCAGTCGCGACAAATGCGCCGATGCGAATGAGTGGCCACATGTAGGCGCCCACCCACGCGCCGATTTCGTCGCTAGTGAAGTGCATAACTTAACCAATCAAAGTGGGAATGTTTTCAAACATTTGACGGGTATAATCAAGCAGAGACTGCAACATCCAAGGCCCCGCAGCTAATAACACCAAAAACGTCACCAACAATTTTGGGATAAAACTTAGCGTTACTTCATTAATCTGCGTGGCTGCCTGAAACACACTGACGAGTAAACCGACCGCCAAAGCGGGTAATAACACCACAGCCAAAATATAAGTTGTGAGCTCCAATGCTTGCTGCGCGATACCAATAATCGTATCAGGCGTCATGTCTGCTCCTGTTCATCTTTGCGTTCGTTATCTGCTAATGAATTGTATTAAAACTCGCCGCCAGCGTACCCATTATCAACGCCCAACCATCGACTAAAACAAATAGCATGATCTTAAACGGCAGAGAAATAATCATCGGCGAGAGCATCATCATACCCATCGCCATCAAAATGCTAGCCACGACGAGATCGATAATTAGAAAGGGTATGAAAATTAGAAAGCCGATTTGGAATGCGGTTTTTAATTCACTGGTAATGAATGACGGCACTAACAAGGACAGAGGAATAGACTCTGGGGTATCCAATTTCTCCTTCCCAGAGATATCGGCAAATAGCTGGATATCGCTTTCTCGCGTCTGAGCGAGCATGAATGTTTTGAACGGGCCAGTCGCTTTTTCAAAAGCGGCCTCCGGCGTCAACTGATCGTTCATATAAGGCTGTATCGCTTCCTTATAGGCTTGATCGAAAACCGGCGCCATAACAAAAAAGGTTAGAAAAAGCGCTAATCCAATCAAGGTCTGATTGGTTGGGGTCTGCATGGTTCCTAAGGCTTGACGCAACAACGCCAGCACAATAATGATGCGGGTGAACGCCGTCATCATCAATAGACCCGCTGGGGCCAGACTCAGCAGGGTCATGATAAGAAGTATTTGAATGCTTAAGGTGTAGGTTTGGGCACCATTAGCTGCCGTCGTAACGCTCACGGCTGGAAGCCCCGGCGCCGCGACTGCGATGACCGGCAAAAATAAAATAAAAAGCAATATCCAGGCACGTTTCATGATGCAGCCTTATCGCGCAAAAAAGATTTTAGGCGCTCCGCGAACGGGGATAGTTTCGCGCTTGATGCGGAGTCTACAGAAACAGGCTCTTCCAACACATACAGAGTTTTGACTAGACCTGGCGCTACGCCGATAAGAATTTGCTTATCGCCCACTTGTATTAACACAGCGCGCTCGCGCTGCCCTACCATTAGTCCACCTATTATTTTCAAGGCCCCGGGTTTGCTTGAAGGCAGATAACCGAAACGCTTGACTAACCAGGCAAGACCAAATATCGCTATGATGACCACCACCAAGCCTATTGTCACCTGGGCAAAATGTGCGGCGGACAAACCTTCACCAGTTGTGCTTGAAACGGCTTTGACATCTTGAATCGCCTGTGCAGTGGGAAACATGGATGCATAGGTCACCAACACCGCAAGCGCGTAGCGTAAATATTTTTGAGAATTTAGTGTCCACTGATAAGTCATGTGTGCGGCTACTTTAACTTTCTAACTCGCTCGGCCGCGCTGATGACGTCGGTCAAACGAATTCCGAATTTGTCATTCACAACAACTACTTCACCGTGGGCAATTAGAGTTCCGTTTACCAATACATCCATGGGTTCACCAGCAAAGCGATCAAGCTCCACCACAGACCCTTGGTTGAGTTGCAATAAATTTCGAATGCTGATTTTCGTTCGCCCAATCTCCATAGAAATTGTTACGGGAATATCTAGAATTACATCTAAGTTTTTGGCCTCATCAACCAATGCAACAGACTCGTGTCGCAGCTCTTCAAATTGAACGTCAAAACCCGGAGCGCCGACGGTTTGGAGGTGCTTCACT
>JANPPH010000249.1:0-2100 GCA_031428395.1 Gammaproteobacteria bacterium | reverse complement strand
AGTCGATGGAGTGTTGCAGGAACTCAACGATACCCGGGCGCGCGAAGGTGGGCGGATTAGCGAGGTCATCACGCAGCGCTGTTTTATCATGACCAACCTGATACCCCCTGCACGTCAACGCATCCCCGAAGTATTGCGCGTGCAACGAGAAAAGTTGTTGTCGCGACTTGCCGAGGTGAGAGCTACTCTGGATAGTGACCGCATTGAGCAAGAGTTGGTTCTCTTAGCACAGAAAATGGATGTTGAAGAGGAGTTGGACAGACTTTCAATGCATCTCGCTGAGATGTCACGCGTTTTAGGGCAAGCGGAGCCGGTAGGCCGAAGGCTAGACTTTCTTATGCAGGAATTACATCGCGAAGCGAATACATTAGGGTCGAAATCAGCGGATATTGAGATAACTCGCGCAGCGGTCGATATGAAGGTATTGATCGAGCAAATCCGCGAGCAAGTTCAAAACGTTGAGTAGGTAACCATGACTGCAACGCTGTTCATCATTGCCGCCCCGTCCGGCGCGGGTAAGACCTCGTTGGTCAAGGCGCTAGTCAATTCTATTGAGAATATTGTGGTGTCTGTCTCGCACACCACCCGGGCCAAGCGGCCGGGCGAAAAGAATGGCATCGACTACCACTTTATCAGCCACGATGAATTTCATAAGATGGTCGAGTGCGACGAATTCCTTGAGCACGCCAAGGTTTTCGATCACTGTTATGGCACGTCGCGCCAATGGCTGTTAGATACCTTGCGCAAAGGCCAAGACGTTATCCTAGAAATTGATTGGCAAGGCGCTCGTCAAATCCGGGAAGCCCTTGAAGGAACCCTCAGCATCTGCATTTTACCTCCCTCCCGTGCTTCCCTAGAGCAACGCCTGCGTGGTCGAGGCACCGACGGCGAAGAGGTGATCGCTCGCCGCATGCGCGATGCAGTGAACGAAATGTCCCACTACAACGAAGCGGAATATTTAGTTGTTAACGATGATTTCGAAACGGCTTTGGATGAGTTAAAAACCATCGTCGCCGCGACAAGATTAAGGCTCGTGCCGCAGGCGGCGAAGCATAAGGAATTATTGGCGGATTTGTTGCGTTGAAGGGGTTCTAGTCGTTAGAGCCAACACTCTTTGCCACGCGTTCCACCGCATCCAGAATCGCGTTACAGCGCAAGCTGGAAGCGCACCAAGTATGACTGCTCAATGAGTGTTTTTTTGCCCCCCTGATCTGGCGTGTTAGTTTTTGCCTTGGCAGCAAACGTATTCACCCAATTAAACATGACCCGGACCCCTTGCTCAAGATACCAATTTAGCCCCGCTGTTAGAGCGTAACCGCTATCCGAATATTGGCTCGCAGAAACCGCGCCCCAGCCGTCAAAAAGGCCGTTGGTGGTGAAAAATTCAGAATCAGCATTAAACCACGAGTAGCGCATGGCTAATTCGATCGCTCCAAAGTCGCCCGTCTCGACATCGACAGGAGACGCCACGCTCTGACTGGTAAAAAAACTGTTTTTGACAGCGCGTTGCTCACCGGTCAAAAAATAGCTACCCATCAGATTGCCACCACTGAGCGCGGCGGAGCGGGTAAAATCAAAATCTGCGAACAAATATTCCAATTTAAGCATGCCAGGGCCGAGCAAGGTCGTTACATCGAAGCCATAACGTGTGCGCGTATAGGTCTGGCCAGTAGGCCAAGTCGCTTTGAATAAAGTAGTGCCACTGGCAGTTTCAGTTGCGTATTTTATGGAGTCGCCTGCCGCGGCCGTTTGTTCGCCAGTATTGAAGGAAAAGCCAAGCCAGTACTTGATGTAATTGTCTTTGGGTGACGCAATTACAGTACGCAAAACAAAGTCCATCGAGTTATTGTTGTCCGCAACATTTTCAGCAGCGCCGTTAACAAAACCTGTGTCGTAAGCAAATCTTTCATTGTAGAGCTTGCCATGAAGAACAATGCCGCGATCAACACCCGAATTGTTGGCATTGGCAGCGCCGCTATCCTCGATAAACTCTTGTGCCATCGATGATCCTTGTGATTCATTGCCAAACGGTGCGAAAAACTGACCGACTAATACTTGTGCAGGCTTAAAAAATTTATAGTTAATATAGGCATCTCTCAA
>JANPPH010000248.1:0-3339 GCA_031428395.1 Gammaproteobacteria bacterium | reverse complement strand
GTGAGTTTATAACGCTGTTGCATGCAATCGAGAAAGTGTCGAATACTTCCCGCGGATATCACCACGCCCTTGGGCTCGCCAGTGGTGCCAGAGGTGAACATGATGTAGACAGGGTCACTAGCCGTAACCTCGGCAGGCTGCTCCATCACTTGTGTACAAGAATCCTTGCCGTCGATCTGGCGACCGCTAATCTGTTCATGCTGTCCACCCAGAGCCAAAATTGCAGGGGGGCAATACTGCAATAGTTCATTATTTAACAATGCTCGGCCGCTGGCATCGACGATTAAGGCAGCAAGATCGGCACGCTTTAGCAACGCCGCTAGACGATCGCGAGGGAATTTTGGATTTAATGGAACGTAAGTAGCGCCCGCCCAGACACTACCTAAAACAGCAAGATAGGTGTCCAGGGAGCGACCGCCTATAATGCCTACGCGCGCACTTCCTCCTACCCTAGAACCTACCCAACCCGCAACGCGCTGCGCGCGCCATGCGAGCTCAGCATAGGCGTGATCTCTGCCGTGTAAAGACAATGCAATGTTGTGCGGACTTTGAGTCGCCCAGGCGGAAAATCGTTGCGCAAGGTTAAAATTCATCAATACACCATTTTACATTACCTGACCCGAGAGAGACTATTGCACCACCACGAACTGCGTTTCCATGATTTTTCTGCCTTGCTGCAAGATCGAAACACGCCACGGCCCACGGTCAAGCGGCATTGGGCCTTCGTAATCCACCCATGTTTCATGCCAATCACCCCGCACGCCATAGTCCCTTTCGCTGCGAATGCCTTGAGCCGACTCCCATCTATAGGTGATAAACCGCACATCACTTTGAGGTTTCCAACGCGTCCACAAAATTGGTATTTGTTGGGCACGTATGGCCGGATTAGTCACAAATTTAGGTTGTGGAGCGGGTGTATAAATGCCCACCTCGGCCTGTTCAACAACGGCCAATTCCGCGCCAAATTGGCGCTTTTGAGCTTGATTGTGATCAACGACAAAGTCTTTTGCCATCACCTTCTGACCTTCGTCCAATAGAGCTAATGTCCATACTCCCGATTCCATGGGCAAGCCAAACCCAGGCGTCGCCCAACTATGGAGCCACCCCGCCTCAACCATGAACGGATAAGTGTAAGACTGGCCGCTCGGTGATAGCCAATTAAACTCAAATTGTTTTTGCGTAGGATAAGCGATCCAATCTACAGTGACCGCGATGGGGTCATACGGATTGAACACATTACGCGGCAGAAATTTACTTTTATTAGGTAACCCATCGTAGTAACCCACAACAATGTTTTTCGCACCGGGAAAGCCAGTTTCGAACTGGCGCTTGAGCCGCCCATCGATATTGACGAAATGTCGTTTGCTCTCCGGCAAATCGGTATTCAGTGTGGCATACCAAGCAGCACTAAGCTGTTCGTAAAGCCTAACTCGTTGCGGATAGTAACGGGCCAGATTATTCGTTTCCCGCTTGTCCTTGTCGAGATCATAAAGCGCTACCTGTCCACCCAATGTTGATTCGGTGAATTTCCAATTTCCATCGCGCAATCCCCACATTCCAGTTCCGTAGCCGTCCATAAAATAGGTAATTCGCGCGGAGCCCTCTGTATCGAGGAGTGAAGGAGTGTCACCTTTAGGCTCTCCAATAAAACTTAACAACATCGCATTTACGTTGGCTAGTTGCATTACTCCATCGGCTACTATTGACTCGCCGTTGTAACGTGACGATGACACTATCGCAAAACCTTTGGCCCGATCATCCCTTAACAATGACGCATTTCCCTTATCCGTTTGTTGCGAAACATCACCGTAAATGACAAACACCGTATCCTTAAAGCGCTGCGACGCGCGCAGATATTGCAATAGTGCTTGCAAATCTTGATCCAACAATGAGCGTTGATGAGAGGTGATCGGCATCGCATCGCCAGCACTACAGGCCGCAGTATCAAGGCTTAACGATGTAGTCAAGGACAGGAAGAACGGCTGTTGCGGCGAAGCGCTGTTGCGCAACTTCATTAGGGATTGTGTAATTGGCAATCTTGCCGGAGTAAAACACTCGCCATCTGCTGGCGCAACGGGCGATGTAGTGGGCGCAAACGCGCTAATGTATTTTTGCTGCTGCAGTGCTCGCGCAAGGTGGGTATTTTTGTAAGCTTCGTTACTGGCTTTCCGCGATACGCTGCTCATCGCGCGGGCGCCTGAAACCATAAGCCAGTCAGCGGCATAGGGGTGTGCAGGACTAGGCCATGGATTGTATACCTCGGGAAAGTAAACTCCTTTGGTCAATAGTTCCTGTATTGCAGGCACTTCCGTCATCGCATCACGTGCATTTTGGCCATTTTTAAACTTCACCGTGATAACCACCACGCTCGTACGTGGCGATTGTTGGACCGCTGCTTGAAAGGCACGCAACGCTTGATTGTATCGGCGCAGCTCCTCGCCGAAACGGGGGTAAAAAATGTTCCCACCACTACTTGCCGCTCTATACTTTCCGTCTAAGGAAAACAGAATCTTGCTCGCCGCATGCTGATTAAGATTGTGATGAACCCCATTCACCACAACGACGACGCTAGAAAAACCCAATACCACCACACCCACCTGCACGATTGGCCTATTGACTATTCTGCTTGCCCAGCTATCTAAGTATTCGATCCCAAAAGTCTGTTGACGGATTAATACCTGGTATAGCAACCATGCGCTAAACGCCACTAAAATGCTATTAACCACCAACCAAGCATCCACCTGCGTCAACAAATGCAAGAGCATTTTTTGGAATGTGTAATCCGCCTCCAGCAACCCATAGGGTATGTGATCAAAAAAAACTTTGTACGCCAGCTGATCGACCGCAAGATAGGCATTGCACACAACCACCAACACCAGGTACATCCATCGCCAGGTAGTCCGCGATGTCATACCAATCGCTAAAACTCCTAAGAACCCTGCAAAAATAATATTTTCAAGTTGAATGAATGGCAGGCGCGCCAACCACCAAAAAAAATCGAGGGAGTCTGTTGTTAGATAGGTGAGGTAATTTTCAAATTGGATGATGACGGCCAAGCTAAAGTGTGCAAGGGCACTCCAAAGCACTGCGGCACGTACATTTTTAGAAACGCCCAAAGACTTCAGCATGCGATATGCGCAACAGATCGGCAGGGTTTAACACTAGGTGTTCTGAAAGCGCAACTGCTCGGCATGTTTCTTAGTTCCATGACCCACACCAAGAATCCTTGTAACGTCGGCATGCTCTGCAAACAATTCTAGCAACGACTATATCGGCCAAAATTGCCGAAAACTAAACGCCTATCGGCTTCGCCCAATTTCCAATAATCCCAGATTTTCC
>JANPPH010000247.1:0-5419 GCA_031428395.1 Gammaproteobacteria bacterium | reverse complement strand
CGTCAGGCCAACAATTTTGACGCGAATACCGTTAATCTCGGCGCTATCGCCCACATTCGCACTCAATTTTTCGCGATCCGCCTCATCAATCAGAATGGTGTTGGGTTCCTTGAGTAGAGCCTTAAGCTGCGGGTTCAGCACATCGTTCATCACCAGCGATCCGTCACGGGTCTGTACCCCGATCAAGTACACTCCCATCTTGCCTTGTCCCGGTTGCCGCCATTCGCCAAAGCCCCACTGAAACGCCTCGACCTGTACCACGTCCGGATGCATATATAGAAATGCCTCGATATCCTCGTCAATCGGCTGGCCTAGTTCGATCGACTGGGTACCGGGCGAACCAATCCACAAATCAGCATCGGTTTTATCAATGTAGACAGCGCTGGTGGCAAACATGCCGAGCATCAATGCGGCTTGCACCAGTACCAGAAGACCTGAGAACGCGACGGCAAAGATGGCGGGCAAATAACGTCGCCATTCATAACGCAGTGACGCGCGGGCTAGCGATACTTTAGCCATCGCCACCCCCGTCGTCCTGCGGCCCTGGTCTGAATTCCAGCACATCTCCTGGCTGACATTCCAATGCCTCGCAGATCAGGTTAAGGGTGGTAAAACGTACGGCGCGCGCTTTGCCGGTTTTGAGCACCGAGAGATTCTGAATCGAGATGCCGGTGCGTTCTGACAGCTCGTTAAGTCGCATTTTGCGCTTGGCAAGCATTACATCGAGATTGACGATAATGGTCATAAGTTGCTCCCTATACCGTCAAATCCACATCTTCTTGCAGCCGCATGGCGTGGCGTATCAGGATACGCAGCGCAAGTAGCGTCAATGCCAACGCAACACTCATCGCATCAATAAAATAGATCGGCTCCCAGGCGGGTAAATCACCCCAACGAAAGAGTAGATACATATTGAGGTTATAAAGTGGCATCCCGATGAAGGCATTGGCCAAAAACAGCCACGCAATATTTTTTATGGTTCTGAGCGTTGCAGAGATCAGCGTCTGCCCGCGCGTGAATCGCCGCACCAGAGAATGCATCAACACCACCAGCGCTACATACAGACCAATATGGATCAGCATTTCCATACCGACCAGCAATTGGCCCCCGAACGAGAATGACGAGACAAGGGCTTTTTGTGGCGCTATGTCCTTTCCAACAACATAGGGATAGGACCAAGTGTAATAAATCGCCAGACTCAGCAAGAAGGGGGCGAGTGCCCATAAACCCCAGAAATAGCGCTCCAGCCGCTGCAATACTAACGTCTCTTCATGTTTCATAGGTGACTACCTCCTGGTATTTATAACATATAGTTAAAATTAATATCAATAATAATATCATGATTATCATTAAATAATTATTGTGTTACATATATTATGTGCTATTTTGCCTAAGCGGTTCAAATGCTCCGCGCTTACCCCCTAAAAATCCTACGCAAGAAGGTTTCCATGCCGCAATCCACCGCCTTACTGACACTCATGCTCGCCGCGCTACCAGCATTGGCTTTCGCAGAATCAGCTCCACTCCAGCCCCCAGGCTCTCCCGCGCAACCTTCACAGTCGGCTACCGAGGGAAAGCCCTGGTCAGTTACGCTTGGCTTGGGGGTCGTCTATGGCTCGCTGTATGAAGGCAGTGCGGAGCGCAAACTCTTTCCATTGCCAACAATTGAGGCAACCTACTATAACTGGAGCCTGGGGTTCGATGGCTTACGCTATCACTTCATCGACACCGAAAAGTTTGCCATGGGTGCAGGGGTCGGGTATGACTTTGGCCGCAAAGATTCCAAATTGCCCAAAAACCGTCGCGGGCTCGGTGATGTCAAGGGAGGTGCCGCGGTAAGCCTCTTTGCCCAATACTATCCGCTTGACGCGCTCGGCTTAAGCTTGGATGCCACTCAATCTTATGGCGATAGTGATAGCCTACTGATCACGGTGGGTGCAGGGTCAGGGTTTCCCCTCTATGGCGAATCGCTCATCGGCGATATCGGTATCAGCGCAATCTGGGCGGATGACGCCCATATGCGTTCTTACTATAGCGTGAGTCCACAACAATCTGCACGCTCCGGTTTACGCCGTTTCACTGCGGAATCGGGGATTAAGAGTGCGAACCTTTCCGCAGGCGTGACTTACGTGATTTCCGAGCGTTGGGCATGGAGCCTGAATGGTAGCGTCGAAATTCTCCAAGGCGATGCGGCAGATAGCCCGGTTGTGGAAGGTGATACCCAACCCTTCGTCGCTAGTATGCTCACTTATACATTCTGAGATAACACATGCAACGAACACTATCCCTGTTGATGGCCCTCTTCCTCGCGGGGATACTCGCTGGGTGCTCAGTACTGGGTAAGCCGTTACCTGACAAAACACAAGTACTGCCGCAGTCGTTCGTTTTTAACATACCACCGACGACGTCATCCGCCGTGCAGGACGCACAAGTGCCGCGAGAGCCAGGGATGGCGGAAGCGGCCGAGCAAAGCTGGAGCGAAGCGCTGCATGATCCATTGCTCAACGAATTGCTCGATAAAGCGCAACTTCAAAACCTGACATTGGCGCGACTTCTAGCCCGCGTTGAGGAAGCAGAAGCATTCGCTCGGATTGAAAATGCATCATTTTTACCGCAGCTCAATGGCCAAGCTGGGATGAATGTCGAACGACAACTTGGAAAATTACCCGTTCGTGAGCCCTCTGGTAATGAAGGCCTGCCCGCTGCCAAACGCAGCAGTGGCACTTATAACGCCGGAGTGAAAGCCAACTGGGAAGTGCCACTATTCGGGCGC
This sequence comes from Gammaproteobacteria bacterium, assembly GCA_031428395.1. GTDB lineage: Bacteria > Pseudomonadota > Gammaproteobacteria > JAADHS01 > JAADHS01 > JANPPH01. The sequence continues at coordinate 2,646 of JANPPH010000247.1, read as the reverse complement.
GGCAAGAGCATCAAGCAAGCCACAGAAGCGGCCATTGCCATCAGCAAGGAGGATCTCGAAGCGGCGCGACTTTCGGTACGTGCGGAGATCGCTACGACCTATGTGGAACTACGCGCCGCTCAACAGCAGCTTCAGGTAATTAGTGGCATTTCCAAGCTGCAGGATCATGTCGTCGAACTCATCGTGTTGCGTCGGAATAACGAATTGGCGAGTGATTTCGATGTCGCTCGCGCCACACAATCCGCCGCACAGTCGCGCACCTTCCTGCCGCAAGCGCAGGATCGGGTGAATCAAACCTTGCTAAGGCTGTCGACTTTACTTGGCCAAAGTGCGATTGATCCACGGTTGGTCGCTCCTGCGCATCCTGCGTTCGCGACACTTGTGCATCCCTACACGGCGAAAGAGTCCGGTGCATTGCCTGCATTGCCTGTGCCATCCATCACCGCCACGCCCGCCGACCTATTGCGCCTGCGCCCTGATATTCGGCGGGCCGAATACACGGTGCTGCAAGAGACGGGACGGCTGGGCATCGCTAAAGCGGATGTGTATCCCTCGTTGACGCTCGAAGGCGCGTTGACGCTTACCGCCAATCTCATCGCCAAACCGCTGATCCCTGGCCGCAGCGACGTGCTGACTGGCGCCTCCACCCTCACTATTCCTCTGTTTGATTGGGGACGGCGCATGGCAGCGGTCGATGCGCGTTATGCATCGCTCAATGCCGTGATTTACGACTACCGTCAAACCGTGCTCAATGCTTATGAGGAAGCCGAGCGCAGTCTGTCCAGCTATATGCAGGAAAGCGTGCGTGTGGAAGCCGCGCGCCTGTCGTCACAAAAAGCCAAACAAGCATTAAGCTATGCCAATATACTGGAGCAGCAGGGACTCATTGATCTCACTGAACAATTGTTGACGCAAGAGCGCTTGCTTTCTGCCGAAAGAGAGCGCATCGAAAGCGAGCAGGCAACGCTTATTGCCTACATTACTATTCACCGCACCTTCGCGTCGTCCGCGAAACTTGGGAATGTTATAAAGACCGTGCAGTGAGACAGACACGCAATAGAAAAAGATACCATTTTGTAAAGCAAAATTTGCCTCCGCCTTTTTCTTACCAATAGAAAGAAATAGCGACTTGCAATTCGCGTTCGACCAGGTCTTCATATGTGAGACGAAGGTCCCAGTCACGACTGCTACCGAAACGGTTTTCCCAGCGTATCAGCGGATGACTTAATTTTGCCCCGTCAAAATTAGTGCGTTGCCCGACGGTAATGAGTGTCTTCCAGTTTTTGTTTGGCGCGATGAGCAGTCCTGCGCGTGCGGTAGCGCCAAACAATCCCGCTGCATTAGCGTTTGATTGCGCAAATAATTCCAACATGCTGAATACAATAGTTTGATGAGATAAACGCGTGGCTTTGCCAATTCCTCCGGTTATATTGAATGCCAGGCAATTGCTGCATCCTGAGCTTTGCGTCTCGAATCCGAATTTGATTTTCCACGCTAAACCGCCATCACCGGGCAGTGGCGTGCGGGCGACATTAAGCGTTTCTATATTAACTAAATCAAGACTTCTCAGGTGGAGTTGGTTGTCGACGACAAACGCACGCAAATCGAGCATGGCCAGGCTGGAATCAGCAACGTGTCCGATATCCGGAGAGAGCAAATCGTAGTAGGCGGGTCGCAAGCGTATTTCTACGCCGGCGCCGAGTGCGCTATTGTTAAATATGCCTAATCGAATCATGCCCGGTTTTGGTCCGTGATGCGGAGGAGCGGCATTAGTTTCAATAATGGAATTCTCTGTATCCGTTGAAAGTTGAATCGGCAGCGCTGCGCGTTCGACTAGCAATTTTTGCTTGGCTTGTTTGAACTGGCGATCGTCATCTTCGGTAGCAATACGGAATTCGTAATAATCGAAAAGTGTATCAATAATCTGAATCTTTTCTGTAGTTGGCAATCATTGAAAATATGGGTCAATGAAATTCAAGTTGTTGCTGACGATATCTTCAGCAACAGATTTCTGCGTGAGCGTTAATGCTGAAAAATTATCATAGTATCGATTTTGGCGAGAGGGTATTCGTCGTACCGCGCGCACCAACGGCATGCCGTTACGTTGTGAAGATGCGAGGCGATCAAACACGGTTGCAGGAACCGACCATGGCAGGCTTGGTGGTAATAGTGGCTGTTGAACAACTAGTTCCAGCAGTTCGGCCATGCGGTAGGCGCAATTTTCCTTAAAGAAATAATAGGTGAAGCGATTCCCCAGTAGTTCCCAAGCGTGAGCCACAATTTGATTGACTTCATCATTTGAAAATTCAATCTCGTATTCCCAGAGGTCTCGCAGTTCATTTTCAGCGTAATTGTGGTTAAACCGATAAAAGCGTTCATGAGAAAACAGAGCGTCATAGCCGCCAAATAACCCCTTGGCAATATATACAATGCCAAACTCATTTTGCGGAACTATCGCGCCGAAGTTAATGCTTTCATCAAGCAGGTCGACGGGAATGTCCGTGCTCTGAGTATTAAATTTGAGCAGGATGTGGCCATAAAGTGATGCCGGGTTGCTGAGATAGCCTGTGGCGAATATCAGGCTCAATGACTTAATGTTCCCATTGCGTGACCACGTTGTTGAGCCGCAGCGCCCGGTCCAACGCT
>JANPPH010000246.1:0-3214 GCA_031428395.1 Gammaproteobacteria bacterium | reverse complement strand
GCCAAAGTGAAAGCCCCACTGGACAGTCCTCTCGCATTTCCTAAAGAGGCAGAAGTTTATACCTATCCAGACGACTTATCCACAACCTTATCGCCCATAAATAAGCCTTTAAAATGGCGAATAAAAGTTGACATGCTAGGTTCAGACTCGCTATCTTATACGACTTCGTTTTGGCTGGCGGTCTTTCGCCGTATTTTGTCAATAATGTTGACAAGTCGCCAATGACGGCCGTAAAGGCCGCGACAAGATTTTTTGTGGTTCACCACGCATTTTTAGCAACAGAAGGCGATTTTAGCCATGAAAAGAACATTTCAGCCAAGTGTACTGAAACGCAAACGCACGCACGGATTCCGCGCACGGATGAGCACGCCCGGTGGTCGCAATGTGATCAAAAACCGTCGTGCAAAAGGGCGCGCACGATTGAGCGCTTAACCAAACCTGCTTTGCTGGCAGACAAGGTTGCAGGAGATTTCCCGCGTGATGCAAGGCTCACCTCGCCTCGCGACTATCAACCTGTTTTTCAACAACCTAGCTGCCGGTCTTCGGATAAATACCTGACCGTGCTGGCGCGCGAAAACAATCTCAATTGCGCCCGCTTAGGTCTTGTTATGTCCCGCAAGCATGTTCCTACCGCTGTTGCGCGCAATCGCATCAAGCGCGTGAGCCGCGAGGCGTTTCGCGTACTAAAAGAACAATTGCGCGGTTGGGATATTGTAGTAATTGGTCGGTTCGGCGTCGGCAATAAAACAAAATTAGAATTGCGTACGGCACTGGCATGGCATTGGAAAAAGATCGAGCGATGCAAAAAGTCCTGATTGGGTTCATCCGGGGCTACCGTTACGTACTGAGTCCTTTCATCGGTCAGCACTGCCGCTTCTATCCTTCTTGTTCGCAATACGCGGAATTAGCCATTTCACGCTTTGGGCCGTTGCGAGGTTCGCACCTTGCAGTTCGGCGTTTGTGCCGGTGTCATCCTTGGCATCCTGGCGGAATTGATCTTGTACCGGAACCTACGGAAAAAATAGCGAATGGATAATCAACGGCTTATTCTATTCGCCGCACTCTCAATTGTGGTGTTGTTGCTTTGGCAGTCTTGGCAAGAGGATTTCGCTCCGCAAAAGACCGCGGCGGTTCCCACACCTGCGGTGGTGGGTGCGCCTGATGTGCCCGCTGCGACCAGCCCAACGCCCTCTGTTCCCACGCCCGAGGGTGCCGTTGCGCCAGTCGCTGTGCCTACTGCGGGTAGTACCCTCAAAACTAGTCAGCGTGTTCGCGTCACGACCGATTTGCTCAACGTCGAAATTGACACCGTCGGCGGTGATATTCGGCGCACAGAACTCCTGGGCTATCCCATCGACGTGGCACAGCGCGATAAGCCTTACCCATTAATGAAAGACAGCCGCCCTAGGCTCTTTGTAGCCCAGTCAGGGCTCCTATCGACCCAGCCTGCGCCCGACCACCACGCACAATTCGTCGCAACGCAAAATGCCTACACTTTAACGAGTGGTGAACAGGAGCTTCGGGTGCCGCTTCAGTGGACAGGCCCAGACGGCTTGATCGTCACCAAAACGTTTGTGTTTCGTCGCGGCAGTTATGTGATCGACATCATCCAGCAAGTCTCCAACGCGAGGAGTTCTGAATGGAGTGGACGTCAATATCGACAATTTCAGCGTTCTGCCGAAGACAAAAACGGCGAAGCCACCTTTATCTACACCTATACCGGTGGTGTGATTTACACTCCGGAGAAAAGATACGAAAAAGTATCGTTCGACGATATGCAAGAGCAAGACTTATCGCGGACGTTTCAAAACGGCTGGGTTGCGATGATTCAGCATTATTTCCTAGGCGCCTGGCTGGTGGATAAGGGTGAAACGAATCAGGCCTATACTAAGCATCTCGGCGACGAAGTATATGTGCTGGGTTTAATGTCCATGCCAAAGACCGTGGCGGCGGGACAAACGGATGCCTTTACCAGCCATCTTTATGTTGGCCCAAAGTTGCAAAAGCCTTTGGAGGCGTTAGCGCCAGGTTTGGAGCTTACGGTTGATTATGGTTTCCTCACTATTATCTCTAAACCCCTGTTTTGGCTGTTGGAGTATATTCATAGTGTGCTGGGCAATTGGGGTTGGGCGATTGTGATCCTAACCTTATTGATAAAGTTAGCATTTTATAAGCTATCTGAAGTCAGCTATAAGTCGATGGCGAATATGCGCAAGCTGGCGCCTAAAGTGGCAGCTTTACGTGAGCGTTATGGCGACGATCGTCAGCGCATGAGTCAGTCGCTGATGGAGTTGTACAAAAAGGAAAAGATTAATCCTTTCGGCGGTTGTTTGCCGATGCTGGTGCAAATTCCGGTTTTCATCGCGTTGTATTGGGTGTTATTGGAAAGCGTTGAGTTACGCCATGCGCCGTTTATTTTGTGGATCCATGATTTGTCCACGAAAGACCCTTTCTACATTTTGCCGTTGTTGATGGGCATTACGATGTTCATCCAGTTCAAGCTCAATCCGGCCCCGCCCGATCCCGTTCAAGCAAAGGTGATGATGGCGATGCCCTTTATCTTCACGCTGTTTTTTGCCTTTTTCCCCGCCGGGTTGGTGTTGTACTGGTTCGTCAATAACTTATTGTCGATTGCGCAACAGTGGGTAATTACCCGGCGCGTTGAGAGAGGCGATGCCACCTAATTAGTCTGTTTAGTCTGTGCGGCAGTGCGTTTTGTCGTCTGCCGCCAAGCTCTTTCTTAGACGCGAAGGCGCTGTCCGTAGCGATGACTGCACACCACAACGACACCATCGCTGCGATTGCGACCCCACCGGGTTTTGGTGGAGTGGGGATCGTGCGCATCTCAGGTCTCATGAGCCGCCCCATCGCACAAGCGATATTGGGACGCTTACCGTTACCACGCCAAGCGGAATATCTGCGTTTTTTGGATGCCAATGGCGACCTCATTGATGCGGGTATCGCGCTTTTTTTCCCATCTCCTCATTCCTTCACTGGCGAAGACGTTCTCGAACTGAGGGACACGGCGGGCCTGTGGTGTTGGATATGCTATTGCGGCGCGGTGTTGAATTGGGGGCGCGCCTGGCTCAACCCGTCGAATTCTCGCAGCGTGCATTTTTAAACGGTAAGCTCGATCTCATTCAGGCTGAGGCCATTGCAGACTTAATCGCAAGCAGTTCAGTGCAAGCTGCCCGCAGCGCTACGCGTTCGCTGG
>JANPPH010000245.1:0-8127 GCA_031428395.1 Gammaproteobacteria bacterium | reverse complement strand
ACCGCTCTCCCATAATGGGACAGGGAGCGTGATGGGCAACACTATTGTAGTAGCAAAAAATCTGCCTTCACCTACTTTAGTAGGAGAAGAGCGTGATCTTAATGCATTCAACCCAGATTTTCCATTAGCACTCTACTGCGGGTGCGCTACGAGGCTAATGAAAAATCTGGGTTAAATGAAAACGGAAAAGGGGCATTGCGGTTGCAATGCCCCTTTTCAGAGAGAAGTAGATTAGCGTTTTGAGTATTGAGGACGTTTACGCGCTTTGCGTAAGCCCACTTTTTTACGTTCGACTTCACGCGCGTCACGGGTAAGGAACCCGGCTTTGCGCATAACGGTGCGAAGTTCTTCATTAAAGAGACACAGGGCACGGGCAATGCCGTGGCGGATGGCGCCAGCTTGGCCGTTACCGCCGCCGCCTGCTACGGTGACGTAGAAGTCGAGGTTGCTAACATTTGCTGCATCCAAAGGCTGGCGAACGATCATGCGGGCAGTTTTGCGCCCGAAGTAGATGTCTAGCGGGCGATGATTGACAGTGATGTCGCCGTTACCGGGCTTCAAAAACACTCGGGCGGTGGCTGTTTTTCTGCGTCCCGTGCTGTAAAGAGTTTCTGCCATAGCTATTGTTCGCTTTAAATGAATTAGAAGTTAAGGGGCTGGGGCTGCTGAGCGGCGTGATTGTGCTCGGCACCACCAAATATTTTTAACTTACGGAACATGGCACGACCCAGGGGATTCTTGGGCAGCATGCCTTTAACAGCAAGTTCGATAACACGCTCAGGCGCTTTAGCCTGGAGCTTTTCAAAATTGGTCGTTTTCAAGTTACCGATATAGCCGGTGTGGTGATAGTACATTTTATCAGTTGTTTTTCTACCCGTTACACGGACCTGGGATGCATTGATGATAACAATGTAATCACCGGTGTCGACATGGGGGGTGAATTCGGGCTTATGCTTACCGCGCAAACGGCGCGCTATTTCAGTGGCAAGCCGACCGAGGGTTCTGCCGCTGGCGTCAATTACATACCAATCGCGCTTTACGGTTTCCGCTTTTGCGCTGAATGTTTTCATTTAGGGAACTCCGTAACCACTAACGTCAAAGAGCGGAAATGGTACTAGAACTTGAGAGAATAAACAAGACCTAAAATCTCCTAGGCCGACAGACGCCGCTTGATCAGCTTGGAAGCCAACAACACCGCGGCGGTAGTATATAGACTTAGTACGATAATGTGGAGCGCCAAAGCCTCGACCGGCAGGCCAACCATAAGGGGACGGATAATTTCTAAAGAATGAGTTAATGGTAACAATTGGGCAACCATTGAGACAATTTTAGGCATTTCGCTCAGCGGGAAAAATACCCCGCTAAACATCAACATAGGGGCCACAACTAGGGTGAAATAGTATTGAAAAAAATCGTAACTTTTGGCGACGGCAGTGACACACAGGGCCATAGCACCAAAACATAGTCCGGTGAGAAGCACTATTGGCAAGACCCACAACGCCGACCAACCGGCGACCGCACCAAGAAAAGCGGCAACTACCATGATCGCTGCGGCATTGACGAAACCTTTGCTGCCAGCCCATATCACTTCGGCGAGAACGATATCGTCGATGCTAAGTGGGGTGGCGAGCATGCCGTCCCAGGTTTTTTGAATTGCCATGCGAGTGTAGGCGGAATAGAGCCCTTCGAATGTGGCCGTGTTCATGGCGCTGGAACAGACAATGCCGGAGGCGAGAAATACGACATAACTCAGACCATTGATCTCGCCGATGAAATTGCCAAGACCGTAGCCCAGAGCAACCAGATATAGAAGCGGCTCGCCAAAATTACCCACGAGCGATGGAATAAACAGCCGCCGCCATACCAACATATGGCGCTGCCAAATAGGAAGCCAACGCATACTCCATTCCATAACGATTTATCGATCCCTAAGTTCTTTGCCGGTAAGCTTGATGAAGACGTCTTCAAGATTGCCGCGACGATGCAGGAAATGCAGCTCGGGCTTTTTCACCAACGCGTCAATGAGAGGCCGTTCATCGTCCGCATAATAGAAAAAGGTTTCGCCGGCACGCTCGGCGCGACGCGCAAAGAGCTTACCGCACTGCTCGTGCCATTCGTCGAGTCCTGCACCGTAGACTTCAATGACATGCGGCTCGATTTGCTGGCTAACGAGATCAGCGGGACTGCCTGCACCCACGATATTGCCATTATCCATAATCGCAAGACGAGTGCAGAGACGTTCGGCTTCTTCCATATAGTGTGTTGTCAGAATAATAGTTTTGCCTTCGGATAAGAGGCTGCGCAATTGGCGCCAAATATACTGGCGAGCTTGAGGATCCAAGCCGGTGGTCGGCTCATCCAAGATGAGCAGCGCCGGGTCGTTGATTAAGGCGCGAGCCAGAATTAATCGGCGGCGCATTCCGCCTGAGAGCGTACCAATACCTGCGTTGGCTTTAGCGTCGAGTGCGGCGAAGCTAAGAAGTCTGCTAATGCGTGCGTCGAGTACGTCGCTGGGGAGGCCAAAATAACGTCCATAGATACGCAAATTTTCAGCGACAGTAAAATCCGGGTCGAGATTATCATGCTGCGGCACAACGCCAAGATGCGCACGCATTTCACGGGCTTTATCGGGCACTGCAAAACTTAGTACGGACAGACTGCCGCTGGAAAGCGGTATTGCGCCAAGAATCATGCGCAGGGTGGTGGTTTTGCCAGCCCCATTGGGGCCGAGCAAACCAAAACATTCGCCGCGATAAACTGTTAAATCAACACCGTTGACAACCGTCCGGTCGGCGTACATTTTCGAAAGCTTTTCACCTTGCACGACGACGTCATCGGTCACGCTAGATCCTTAAACGTTCAACTACACGGCCGTTGACCAGGTGTTCGTCAATGATGTCGTCGATATCTTCTTCGTCTACATAGGTATACCAGACCCCTTCGGGATAAACGACAATGACAGGACCCTCACTGCATCGATCAAGGCACCCGGCATTGTTGATACGTACGCTACCTTCGCCGCTCAGATTTAGCTCTTTAACGCGCTTTTTAGCGTAATCGCGCATCGCTTGGGCATTGTGATCCTGACAGCAGGCACTGCCGTCTTCACGTTTATTGGTACAGAAAAATACATGGCGTTGATAGTAGGACATGACGGGGCTCTGCAGGCATGTAATTAGAAGAGAATAAGATTATAATGGATTTTTAACTATTTTGTTTCGCCCTTCCACCGCGTGGCATCGTCGTTAGCGAATAGAATTGACACCCTCAATCACTGAACTGAAGAGCCAAGCTAACCGCTGCGTGATGTGCGGTTTGTGCCTGCCGCACTGCCCCACTTATGTTAAGACACGCAATGAAGCAGAATCCCCGCGCGGACGCATTTCGCTGATTAGCGCACTGCTCGCCGACCGCTTGCCGCTCACCGACAAGCTGGAATCACATCTGAGTAACTGCCTTTCTTGCCGTGCTTGCGAGGACGTATGTCCTTCGGAAGTCGCATATGGCGCTTTGATGGATGGCGCGCGGGCCGTAATTGAAACTCGACGCCAGCGTCCGTGGTTACAACGAACCTTGCGGCGGTTGGGGCTAACCGTGATCACGCACAAGCGCGTGTTCAGGCTTGCCGCCAGCGCGCTGCGAGTTTATCAGCGCATCGGCTTGCAGAACTTAATGTTGCGTTTGGGCCTATTCAAACGGCTTAACGGATTACTGCCACCACTGACCAAAGCATCACCGCTGCATGCTTATTATCCGAGCAAAACGCAACAACATACACGCGGGGATGTGGCGTTATTCACCGGGTGCGTAAGCGCAGCGCTAGATCGGCAGACCATCGATGCAGCGATAGCACTACTGACCCATTGTGGCTACGGCGTCTATGTTCCCCCACAACAAACATGCTGTGGTGCACTGCACCAGCACGACGGCGAGCCCGCGAGCGCTGAACGGCTGGCAGCCAAAAACGTAAAGGCTTTCGATCTACCGGTAGATGCAGTGCTTAGCGCTGTCAGCGGCTGTAGTGCAAGATTACTCGAATACCCGGCCCCGATGGGCGAAAAAGTGCGCGACATTAGCGAATTTTTAGCGACAACACCGTGGCCTGAGGGTATGAAATTGCGTCCTCTGAATCAACGCGTTGTAGTGCATGACCCGTGCAGTTTGGTGAGGGTATTGCATCAACAGCACCATGCCTACGCGCTGCTGAAGCGCGTGCCGGGTATTGAGCTTTTGCCTCTGCCTGGCAACATGCGTTGTTGTGGCGCGGCGGGAAGTTACATGTTGACCCACGCTGCAATGGCCGATGAGTTATTGGCGGACAAACTGGATGCAATCACCACAACGCAAGCGGATATTTTGGTGACGTCTAATGTGGGCTGCGCACTCCACATGATGCGCGGCGTACGTGGCATGGGATCTGCGCTCGAAATCGTGCACCCGATAGTGCTTCTAGCGCGCCAATTGGAGATTGATTCGCCGGCACCGCTGGATAATCCTGAAAAAACGGGTATCTTGATGCAATGAACAGACAATATTCACCATTCGACCAGCTAATTATCGGCCTCGACCGGGCTGTTAGCACAGTTTTTGGTCGGCCGGCCACCTCGCGGGAAAATCCAGCCTGCGGTAAAGTGGCGCAGTTAACCACCGAAGATCAACGCCTATCGGCAGGCTTGATGCGCGTTAATCACGCTGGCGAAGTGGCGGCGCAAGCGCTTTACCAAGGCCAGGCTCTCACCGCCCGATCTGACTTTGTTAAAGAGCGAATGCGCCAGGCGGCGCAGGAAGAAAACGACCATTTGGCGTGGTGCGCAACGCGAATTAAAGAGCTGGATTCTCGCGTGAGTTTACTTGATCCAATTTGGTACGCTGGCTCCTTTGCGCTGGGCGCGATGGCAGGCGCGGCGGGGGACAAGTGGAGCCTTGGTTTTGTCGCTGAAACGGAGCATCAGGTGTGCCTACACCTGGAGGAGCATCTTGAGAAACTCCCTGCGGAGGATGCACCAAGCCGAGCGATCTTGGCGCAAATGAAGCTAGACGAAATTCACCATGGCGAACAAGCGCGCCAAGCAGGCGCCGCGGAACTGCCCGCAATGGCGAAAAAATTGATGACACTGGCTTCTAAAGTGATGACGAAGACGGCTTATCGATTTTGAGTTCTCTCCCCTTTATTAAAGAGGGAGAGAGGAACACGAAAAGACTATCTGAAGTTCTCGGCGTAAAAAATTTCCGACATTTCTCGCTGCAATGACTCACGAATGCGTTTTTCTTCAAGCGGGGCTAAATCCTGCCTACCGATACCGAATAGATAATTATTGAGGTCAAACTGTTTCAGAATCATCTTGGTGTGAAAGATATTTTCCTGATAAACATTCACGTCCACCATCTGGTAACGCTCTTTTTTATCTTTGGAAATGTAGTCCTGAATAGAATTTATTTTGTGATCGATGAAATGCTTTTTCCCTTTGATATCACGCGTAAAACCACGCACGCGGTAGTCCATGATAACAATATCCGATTCGAAGCTTTGAATTAGATAATTTAACGCATTAAGCGGCGAAATGCGTCCACAGGTCGAGACATCGATATCGGCGCGAAAGGTGCTTAAACCATGTTCGGGATGACTCTCCGGATAGGTGTGCACAGTGATGTGGCTTTTATCCAGATGCGCAACCACGGCTTCCGGCAAAGGCTCGCCATCGGCGCCACATAATTGCGACACGTTGACGCCTTCTTCCGAAATCAGCATCGTCACACTGGCACCCTGTGGGTCGTAATCTTGATGCGCCACATTGAGGATATTTGCGCCAATGATGTTGGACACATCGGTCAAAATCTGCGTCAATCGTTCGGCATTATAAGCCTCATCAATATATTCAATATAGGCGCTACGCTGACTTGCAGTGGTCGCATAACAAATATCGTAAATATTGAAGCTGAGGGTCTTAGTTAGATTGTTAAAACCATGCAGCTTCATTCTAATGGGCTTAATAGGCCTGATCGTTTTCAACGCTTCCAACCTCCTGCGATTGGCAAAACCGTGCTTCCGGTTTCCTGGATCCTAAAAAAAGAAAATCGGCCGTTGCAGACTTACTGCAATAGGGCCGAGCCTCGAATCTCCGCAGATTTACAGCAGCGGAGGGTGATAAATAAATTGTACTATCGTTCCGTCCGGATCGAGGCAATAAAAACTATGCGAACCATCGCGATGTGCTTTGGGCGCGGTTTTCATTGTCACTCCCTGCGCGCGAAGGTAGTCGTGCCATCGACTTACTTCTTCTGCGTTCACTAGGACAAAGCCTATGTGATCCAGTCGTTGCGCTTGCGCCGCCGCGGGGCTAGCTGCGCGATGTAGTGCCAGATTATCGGCACCGGAGGTCAGATACACATTGTCCGCATCCGGACGCCATTCTACCGTCATCCCCACTAGGCTGATGTAAAACTGTTCACACGCTTCCAAATCCGTGACGTTTAACGCCACGTGACGTAAACCAGCGATGGGCTTGCGCTCGCTCATCGCATCACTTCATCGACCAATAGGCGGATATTATAAGTCCTTATGCCTTCTACCCCAAGACTTCCGTGCACACTACCCTCCACACAGATCCAGGCCATCCTTAGGCGCCGACACTTTCATCAATAATTTCAAAGTCATGCGTAATTTTTGCGGTTTTTCCCAGCATGATGGAAGCCGAGCAATATTTTTCCGCCGACAAATCCACCGCACGTTTTACCGCACTTTCCTTCAAGCCCACACCCTTAACCACGAAATGGACATGGATGTGAGTAAAGACTTTGGGCTCGTCGGCGGCCCGCTCGGCGCTCAATTCTGCAACGCAATCCGTTATCGGTTGACGTGATTTATTCAAAATATGCACCACGTCATACGCTGTGCAGGCGCCCATGCCAATTAACAGCATTTCCATGGGACGAATGCCTAAGTTGCGTCCGCCGCCTTCGGGTGGGCCATCCATGACCACTGCATGGCCGCTACCAGACTCGCCAATGAAGGTTGCTTGCTCTACCCATTTTACTCGTGCTTTCATAGACAGCGATCCTTTAGTCAGGTTCCGCGGAATTATACTGCAAATAACTAAACTAAAACTCGTTACTGCCGATCAATACTGACATGCATTGTTTCGACGTGGCGAGGAATTTCAATGGCGCGCTTGGTTAAACAACCACCAGTTACGCATCCCGTAATCGAGCGTTTTTTAGGACATTGTCATCGGCATTTTTACCCGCCGAAAAGCGTAATTATTTGCGCTGGGGACACCCCGAACGTACTTTATTATGTGATCAAAGGTTCAGTTACCGTTTTGATTGAGGACGCCCTGGGTCATGAGATTGTTCTGGCGTATCTCAATGCCGGAGACTTTTTCGGTGAGATGGGTCTTTTCGATCAGCGTGAAAACCGTAGCGCCTGGGTACGTGCGCGCACTCAGTGCGAAATTGCCGAAATCGCCTATCCCAACTTTCGTCGCTTAGGCACGGAAGATCCCGACATTCTTTTTGCACTGGCCACGCAGATGGCAGTGCGGCTGCGGCGCACCAGCGGCACGGTAGGCCGCTTAGCGTTTATGGATGTCAGCGGCCGCGTGGCGCGGACGTTGCGTGATTTATGCAAGGAACCGGACGCCATGACGCATCCCAGCGGCATGCAGATACGCATCACGCGTCAGGAGTTGGGACGTATCGTGGGATGTTCGCGCGAGATGGTGGGGCGCGTATTAAAAATATTGGAGCAGCAAAGTTTAATTTCGGTGAAAGGTAAAACGATTGTGGTGTTTGGCGATCGCGAGGATTTGCAAGCGCCTGACTAGCCAACTCTTTCGCGCGGTCCCAACTCGTTTAAATTCAGAATCACTTCCCCGTAGAGAATTGTCACTCCCAGATAGACGGGATCCAGGCGCACAGAATAGTGGGTACCTCTATAAATTCGATCAAGCCGCACTAGCAGCGTTGAAAACGCCCTCAAAATGCTCATTTACTTCGTGTAAACTGTGCTGTGCATGGATGCTCAAATGCCGCGGGCGCAGGATGCGCAGGAGCGGCCGCTTTTTTCGGCCGCCCATCATATAAAGGGGGCCTTGCTAGCGCGGCTTGATCGAATTTCTAGAGGTACCC
>JANPPH010000244.1:0-2818 GCA_031428395.1 Gammaproteobacteria bacterium | reverse complement strand
AATTCTTACTCACTACACTCAAAGAAACGCCTGCCGATGCGGAGGTAATCAGCCACCAGTTAATGTTGCGCAGCGGCATGACTCGGAAACTTGCGGCGGGTTTGTATACCTGGTTGCCCCTAGGTTTGCGCGTGTTACGCAAAGCCGAGGCGATAGTGCGCGAGGAAATGGAGCGGGCGGGTGCCCAAGAGGTACTCATGCCAGCGGTTCAGCCCGCCGAGTTGTGGCAAGAGTCAGGGCGCTGGGAACAGTATGGCTCAGAATTACTGCGTCTTAGGGATCGACACGAGCGCGAATTCTGCTTCGGCCCGACGCATGAGGAAGTGATTACTGACATGGTGCGCCGCGAAATTCGCAGTTATCGTCAGTTACCGGCCAATTTTTATCAAATTCAGACCAAATTTCGCGACGAAACGCGGCCACGATTTGGCGTCATGCGCGCTCGCGAATTTCTTATGAAAGATGCCTATTCGTTTCACGTAGATGAAAAATCGCTACACGATACCTACCAAATAATGCATGAGACGTACACGCGAATTTTTACCCGCCTGGGCCTTGATTTCCGTGCGGTGCTGGCAGATACAGGCTCAATTGGTGGCAATGCCTCGCACGAATTTCATGTCCTCGCGAGCTCTGGCGAAGACGCAATTGCCTTTAGCGACAGCGGCACCTATGCGGCGAATGTGGAATTGGCCGAGGCGTTGGCGCCAAAGGGTTCGCGCCCCATCCCCAGTCAGAGCATGGTGAGCGTGGCGACCCCTGGCAAACATAGCATCGCCGAAGTTAGCCAATTTTTGAACATTCAAGCCAGCCAAACAGTGAAAACCTTGTTAGTGCAAGGTGTTGAAAGCCCCGTGGTCGCCTTGGTCATACGTGGTGACCATGAATTAAACACGATCAAGGTGGAAAAATTGCCGCACATCGCACAACCGTTTGCGTTTGCGAGCGCAGACCAAGTGCTCGCTATTTCAGGGGCGGCACCTGGGTCTGTGGGGCCGGTGGGTTTATCGATCCCGGTATACGCCGATCGCGCCGCCGCTCACTTGGCGGATTTTGTTTGCGGCGCCAACGAAGATGGCAAACACCTGACGGGTGTTAATTGGCAGCGCGATTTGCCTGAGCCGATTGTTGCGGATTTGCGCAATGTGGTGGATGGCGATCAAAGCCCGGATGGTAATGGCACGCTCGCGATTAAGCGCGGCATTGAAGTGGGGCATATTTTCCAGTTGGGTAAGAAATACAGCACCGCGATGAATGCTGTGTGCTTGGATGAAGAAGGCAAAACCGTGGTGTTAACAATGGGCTGTTACGGTATTGGCGTGTCGCGCGTGGTGGCGGCCGCTATCGAACAAAATCATGACGATAAGGGCATTATATGGCCGAAGACGCTTGCCCCTTACCACATCGCGTTGTTACCGATGAACATGCATAAATCCGAGCGTGTGCGTGAAGCGGCTGAGCAGTTATATCAAGACTTAAAAAATGCGGGTTACGAGGTGTTATTTGATGACCGCAAAGAGCGTGCAGGAGTGATGTTTGCGGACATGGACCTCATCGGTATACCGCACCGCTTAGTGCTTAGCGAGCGCGGCTTAGAGGCTGGCAGCATTGAATATAAAGGCCGCCGTGATGCCCAATCTCAGGATATTGTTCGCGCGCAGCTTATGGACTTTCTCAAGGCACTCCACTAGCAGGCCGATATGAGGGTTGATCTCATCTCGCCGATAGTCCATTGGCGTTACTGAGAAGCCTAAGTTGCTTTAGGTTTAACCCCTTACTTGAAAGCAAGGTATGCGAAGGTATGCGGATCACGAATCAACATCAACCTTGGCAATATGCGCTGCACGCCCTATGCGTATTGCTGTGCTGTTGTTTTATCGGTGATCGCGCGATGGCCCGCGAGGTGTTGCAGCCGCAACAACCTGATGACGAACTGCGTCGCATTCTCAGCGAAGCAGTCAACCAAAGCGATAGCTTCATTGACCGCTTCGATGCTGAAGTTTGGCTTATGGATATGTCTCGGCGCTTACAAAAAAAAATCCCAGACCCAGCCGAACGTCTTAGGACACTCCGCATCATCCACTACGAAGCCGCACGCGCCTCCTTACCGGCTGAATTGGTGTTGGCGCTGATCGAAGTTGAAAGCAACTTCAACCGCTGGGCTATCTCCAGCGTCGGTGCTCAAGGTTTAATGCAAGTTATGCCCTTTTGGCTCAAAGAAATCGGTCGTCCTAATGACAACCTCTTCAACACCGAAACCAATCTGCGCTTCGGCTGCACTATTTTGCGTCATTATTTAAACAAAGAAAAAGGCGGCCTTCCGCGTGCCCTGGCGCGTTACAACGGTAGCCTAGGTCAAACGAAATACTCGAATAAAGTATTTGCTGCATTGCAAAAGCGTTGGTATCGACAATAAACAAAAACCTGAGATGCACGGCTGATCTGATGCTATCCAAATTCTCACAGCAAGGTGTTGAACATGTGCGGGAAAACTTGAAAAATAGCTTCAATTGTTCTCGCACAGATTAGCGCCTAGTGCGGCCGCAGTAGAGAAACTATCTAACCTCAAAACCAGTAAACCCATCTGCCTCCTCAATCACGGCGCATTCAAACGCTGTTACCCACGCTAATCGCGGCCCCTCTTTTAACCACTCAAGTAGCTGATTAGATCCCTCGCTTTCAAAAACTACCACCTCAACACGCCCGTCCGCCAAATTCCTTACCCAGCCGTTAACGCCCAATTCAAGGGCTTTCTTACGTGTTGCGGCCCGAAACGAGACGCCTTGAACTCGCCCCGTTACTATGCACCGTTGGCATG
>JANPPH010000243.1:0-4188 GCA_031428395.1 Gammaproteobacteria bacterium | reverse complement strand
CTTGGGCGGTACGACTTTGCCCACGCGATTCATGGTGTAAATGTATTGTGCCATAGCGATAGATCCCTAATGAATGCTACAAATTTTCCGCATTATAGCAGTGAATAGTGCTGGAAAACGCGCTTAAATTACTCGCTCATTACCGCCATCAACTGGCACTTGCGCGCCGGTGGTTTTTGCGAACAACGGGCCACACATTTCGGCGGCTAACTCGGCGACATCGCGGCTGCTTACTTCCACCTTCATGACGTTGTTGGTTTTATAATCTTTGACGCTCATGCCGTAGGATTTAGCCCGCGCTTGGAGCACATCGTCCGTCCATAGCGCAGTGTCGAAAACGGCGTTGGGGTGCAGGGAATTGACACGAATGTTGTCTTTTCCCCACTCCAATGCGGCGACACGAGCAAGTTGATTAAGCGCAGCTTTAGAGGCCGAGTACGCGGCGGCGCCGGGCCCTGGGGCGGGGACATTTTTTGAGCCGATGACCACCACGCGACCACTGCGCGGGGCAAGCTTTAACAAGGGATGCGCATGGCGCATTAAGAGTAAATTGGCATCGAGATTAATAGCCATTACTTTGCGCCAACTATCCAGAGTTAATGTTTCAATGGCGCAGCTTGCAGGGAAGATACCGGCGTTAAGTATCAACATGTCGAGGCCACCAAAGGCGCGCGCTGCGGATTCCAATGCTGCTGTTATGTGAGTTTCGTCGCTGACATCGCCAACGATGCCGACAAAATCGTTGCGCTGGTACAGCTGCTCGATTTGGGGGTTGAGATCAATACCTATCACCGCTGCACCCCGCGCTAATAACGCATCGACGCACGCTTTGCCTATGCCCGATGCAGCGCCCGTGACTAACGCGATTTCGCCGCTGAAAACGGGGGCTTTGCCGCCTTTATTGAGCTTGGCTTGCTCAAGATCCCAGTATTCCATGTCGAATAAATCTTTTTCCGGCAGGGCGCGATAGCCACCCAGGGCGTGAGCACGCAAGATTACGTCAATGGTGTGACTATAAATGTCGCCAACAATCGCCGCATCGTTAGCGTTGCGACCGATGCTGCAGACACCTAATTCAGGATCAATGACTATTCTGGGTGCCTGGTCTAGTATTTTTTTCTGTGCCTTCGCTGACGCCGCATGGCGATTGAAGTAGGAATTGTACTCTTGAGCATAACGCGTCACGTCGCGACCTAACATGGGCAGACGCTTTGTACGAATGACGTGATCCGGTGTGTTGGGGCCTTGGAGTGCCAATTGTTCGATATCGGGGTGACGCGCAAATGCCAAATGATGAGGGCTTGTATCGCTACTCAAAATCATGGCATTGCCTGCTATACGCGAAACAGCGGCGCGTAGATCCGCTAAGCTATGCCTTAACGTCATGTTCGTGCTGTCGTTGGATGTAGCAGGCAAGTCCCATGCCTTATGTTGCGCGAGATAATTTTCGGCTCGGCCGACTAGCTCAAGCATACGCTCGTAAGTAATACGCGCTGTATCACCAAAGGAAAAAATGCCGTGATTCATCAGCACCATTCCTTGGGTCTTGGCATGAGCTTGCTTGGAAAACTCTTCTGCGCATAAGCGCGCGAGGTCGAAGCCGGGCATGATGTAAGGAACGACCACGACACTGGCGCCGTAAATTTCTTTGATACGCGCTAAACCATCCTGCGTATTGGTAATCGCAATCAGCGCATCCGCGTGAGTATGATCGACATATTTATACGGCAGAATCGCGTGCAGAATAGTTTCTACCGATGGCGCGGGCGCGGAGGCGCGCGTAGTGTGGGTTTTGAGTTCGTTGACCATCTGTGGATCGGATAATGCAGGTAGCTGCGCAAGACGCAATAAATGCTGCATGCGCACCGGAGCAAAGCCGGCCGCCTCGATTGTTTCAAGATCCCAGCCGCTGCCTTTAACGTAGAGAATAGTTTCTTCATCACCGAGAACATTTTTCTCGACGATTTTAACTGAGGTATTACCGCCGCCGTGCAGTACTAGTGATGTATCGCGGCCAAGCAAGCGCGAGGTGTAAACACGCAACCCAAGATCATCTTGATATTGTGCAGCGTCGCTATCGTTCCATAAGTTTTTCATAGGCAGTATTCCATCGTAGGGTGCAACAATCACTCAGAGGGGTGCAACGGCAGAGTGGCTGTGTCGGCAGCCACTCTGCGACGCGGCAACGACAGCGACAGTGTATCCATCACTGCTGTAGCAGTGGCTCGATACGCAGTAAGTTTTCCACCATAGATAGTCAGCAAACGCGGGGTGCTGTGCCGATCAACATGCAAGAGTGTATCGCGAGGGCGCGAAAAAGGTGTGCCGTCACCAGAAGGAAGCACACGCAACCCGGCAAATTCATGCACTATCGTTTGCGAGTCTATGGTTTTGTATTGAGGAAAATACTGCGCCAACGTTGCTAAAAGATAGTCGCGTTCTGTGGCTAAAGGCACCACTGCGCCAGGTTCTCCGTGGTAAATCGTTTCCGTAGTGCCCACCAAGAGTTGATTTTTCCACGGCATCGCAAATACGGCGCGGCGATCGCTGGGGGCTTCCATATAATAGATACCTTGTGTCAGGTCGCCTTCGACGACAATGTGTGTACCCTGCACCAATTCAGTTTGCAACTCTGAACAGGTGGGCGTAATACGTTTCATGACCTGATGTATCCACGGACCGGCCGCGTTCACCAGACATCGTGCTGTACATGTTGTGGTGTGGCCTTGATATTCATAGTTGATGACGCTGTTGTTGGATTCTAGTTGTGCGCTTAAAAATGTTGCCGGCATGCATAATTGTGCACCAAGAGCTCGCGCCGACGCCATGACTGCTTTGGTTAACGCGACATCGTCGGTTTGCGCGTCCCAGTATTGAAATACAGTTTGAAGTCCTTCAGTGTTTAAGCCGTCGAGTTGCTGCCAAGCACTTTTATCTATGCGGCGAAATAGTGATTGTTTATGGAGACCACCCAACACTGCATAGAGGCTCAAGCCTGTGCGCAATTCCCAGGGGCGCCGATAACTATGGGCGTAAATCGGGACAAAAAATGGTTGCAGTTTGACAAGGTCTGGTGCGAGTTTGAGTAGCAACGCGCGTTCGTGTAACGCTTTTTTAACTAAGCCGAATTGCCAATTCTCGAGATAGCGTAAGCCACCGTGGATGAGTTTGCTCGAGCGGCTGGACGTGCCACTGGCCAAGCCCGACTGCTCAATCACGAGCACACTGTAACCTCTCGCTGCGGCTGCTTGCGCGACGCCGACGCCGTGGATCCCGCCGCCGATAACGACTACGTCATAGCTTTCGATCGGCAAAACACCCTCTTTGCTGTAGCGTGGGGTCTTGCAGCAATTCTCCTATCGCCATGGTCTCGATTAAATCAGCGCCACGTTCTGCAAGCGTCAAAGCAACTTCTGCATCAGTCACTTCATACAGCGCCCATTGCCACGGTCCGCGCCAAAGGTCTGCGCTGGCAGGGATTTTTTTATAGCTACAAAACAGATAATCGGGTGCAAGCTCGGTGGCAATAACGCGCGACTTATCGTCCCATGTGGGGACTACCCAGCCGATGGCAGGCGCTCCCATTGCTCGTGCGCAGCGCACCGCTAACATATCAAACGATATGATGGCGTAATTTGATAAGTGTTTTTTCAATAAGCTAGTAATGGTTTTAACGACGATTTCAATACCAAAATGCTGCAGGCTTTCTTCTTTAATCTCAATAAACGCCATCGAGTCTGGAAAGTTACGCATTAAAAATATGGCATCAAGGAGCGTGGGAATTTTTACCTCGGAAAAATCTTTGCCTAGACGTTTGGTTTCCCCGACGGAAACTTCTTGGGTCTGTGCAAATGTCATCTCGAGGACATTTTTACGTGTGCCGCCTGTGCGCAGCAATGTACTATCGTGCAACAAAATCGGCACATGATCTGCCGTCATCTGCACATCAAATTCAACGAAGCAAGCGCCTGCTTTTAACGCTTCTTGCAAGGCGACCAACGTATTTTCGGGATAATGCTTGGCATATCCACGATGGGCGACTAAGCGTGGTATTTTCATCCAGGGTACATTTGGTTGGGGGTCACGGCGCACCACTTTAGCCCTGATTGCGAAGCGTGGCAACTATTTGATTTAAACCAATAACCGCATAGCCTCGAGCCAACGTTGATAGGCCGTGGGGAGAGCGGG
>JANPPH010000242.1:0-12680 GCA_031428395.1 Gammaproteobacteria bacterium | reverse complement strand
TAAGGCCAAGCGAGGCGTGTGAAATTTTGAGGCCAGCACCGGGGTGCGACAGCGCATCGCATGGATTTAGTGTAGAACGCTTCGCTAGTGGGCAGTGATGCTTTGAGCAGATAGCTGGCCCTTGTTATCGCGCCACCATTTTCGCCCAAAGACAACTATCAGCGCTAAAAATAAACCTAGTAGAACACTCACAGCAACCATCATCACCGGGCGTGCGGTCGAGTATCCCGGCCTGGTTGGGCCAGCGATAAAGCGGCTTTTATTCAAATATAGATTTATCGCAGTTTGATTGTCCACCGTGATCATGTTGTAGACTTCCTTAACGGTGTCGTCCTGCAGGTTTTTGTCCTTGAACACGCTTGCTTTAAGCGCCTCTAAGCTGTGCAAAACGGTTTCTCCTGACTTTGTCGCATTCAGCATTAACTTGGCGCGCTCATAATATTCAAGCAGTAGCGCATTTTGCTGCTGCTCACGTTTGGCCTTCAGCGTCGCTTCGTTGGTCGCAGAGGCTTGAACTTCTGTCGCCATCAATAGTGTCCCGGGCGGTAGGTAACGGGCGCTGTCTTCGGCGATCGTTACCACCTGGCGTCCATCTTGGCCGCTGGTGCTATTGCCGCGATTACGTGCGATGATTTCCTTCAAATCTGTGACTTTGCGGCGATACTCCTCCAACTGCACTCTATTACTAATGATGACGTTATCGAGTTTAGCGAGCTTGGTTCTTATCTCGTCAGGTTTGAAATGCAATGCGTCAAAATAAATAGAGTAAATAATGCTGTCCATCGCATAACGTCCAAGTAAACCTGCCATTTGTTGCGCGAGTTGTGGTGAGCGGCTGGTGTAATTAATGCGCAAGCCCACCACATTATTACCGCTGTCTTTGGGTTGTCCCATCAACTCTTTAGCATCTACTTTGGTAAAAGGATAAATAGGCTCAATAAGCTTTGAAATACCATTGCGCGATGAAAAAGCGCTACGTAGATCATTGACGCCTTCGGTCGACGCCAATTTCTTATCTTGTATGAAGTCGACGAAACGCTCGCTTGTTCCGTACGACGCCGCATACCGTTTGTAATCTGCTAACGCGATGCCATCGCTGGCCTGTTGGTCCTTAGGAATAGGTCCGCCAAAATGGAAAAATCCCTCACTTTTATACGCTTTAGAAAGCAATGACAGCGACAGGCCGCCCGCGGTTACCAATAAAGTGATTACTACAATAGTCCAACGTCCGTGCCAAATAGTGGCGAGTAAATCAGTCAAGGAGATGAGTTCTGCGGCGTCGTCATTCGTGTTGCTGTAGGCATCGTGCTGTTCCATAGCATTCCATTCTAAAATAAATCTCAATAAGAAAGCGACTGTGTCGAAAAACTAGACATCGCACAAATCAATATTCGTGGTCATCGCATGCTGCTCTGTTGCGTTGGGTCCTTGTTCGCCTCCTAGTGGGCTTCATCCCAATTGTCTCCCATTCCCACGTCCACTACCAATGGAACATCGAGCTCTGCGGCGCTCGTCATGCAGTGCCTAATGCGCTCGATTGTTGACGGCAGCGCGGATTGTCGCACTTCGAAGACCAGTTCGTCGTGAACTTGCATAATCATACGCGCATCATCGGTTTCGTGGAAACAGCGGTGGATGTTGAGCATGGCCAGTTTGATGATATCGGCGGCGGTGCCTTGCATCGGTGCGTTGATGGCGGAGCGTTCGGCATATTGACGGCGTTGCACATCGCGGGCGTTAATGTCCGGAAGATAAAGACGACGGCCGAAAACAGTTTCGACGTAGCCGTCGTGTCGCGCTTGTGTGCGCATTTGCTCCATAAAGATTTTTACGCCAGGGTAGCGGGCAAAATATAAATCGACATATTCCTGAGCGGCTTTGCGACCAATGCCAAGCTGCCGAGCCAAGCCGAAGGATGACATGCCGTAGATAAGGCCGAAGTTGATGGCTTTAGCGCTGCGGCGTTGATCATGGCTGACTTGGGTAGGTTCTACGCTAAAAATTTCGGCGGCGGTCGCTTGATGGATGTCCTCACCTTGACGGAAAGCCCGGACTAGCCTTTCGTCGCCGGAAAGATGGGCCATGATGCGTAACTCAATCTGGGAATAGTCAGCGGCCACGATTTTAAAGCTCGGCGGCGCAATAAAGGCTTGGCGAATGCGCCGCCCTTCTTTAGTGCGGATCGGAATATTCTGTAAATTGGGGTCGGTCGACGACAGGCGCCCTGTGGCTGCCACGGCTTGCTGATACGAGGTATGAACCCGGCCTGTGGCGGGATCAATTTGAAGCGGTAACGCATCAACGTAGGTCGATTTCAGCTTACTCAGGCCTCGATGCTCCAAGATCAAGCTCGGCAGCGGGTAATCAAGCGCCAGCTCTTGTAATACTGATTCGGCAGTCGAGGGCTGACCTTTGGGTGTCTTTTGCAATACTGGCAAACCGAGTTCGTCGTACAAAATCTCCTGAATCTGTTTGGGCGAGCCCAGATTGAAGGAACGCCCAGCGGCTTTGTACGCTTCTTGTTCTATTTCTTGTATGCGCTGCGTGAGTTCTTCACTTTGTAGGTATAAAAGCTCGGCATCGATCAGCACACCCCGCCGCTCCATTTGCGAAAGTACCGTCGAAAGTGGCATTTCTATCTGCTCAAATAGGCGTTGAAGTCGGGGTAGTTGTGTCAGCTGCGGCCATAGTTTTTCATGTATGGCTATGACCGCGCGTAAGCTATCTGCGGCAAAATTTGCCGCTTCTTCAATCGTTAAATCGCCAAACGCTGGCGCTTTAGCGCCTCGCCCAGTCGGCGCTTGAGGCTGGCGAATTTCGTGACCCAACTGCTGTAGTGCCAAGATGTTCAGGCTGTGGTTGGTGGCGGTGCTGTTGAGCACGTAGGATTCGAGCATGGTGTCATAACGCAGATCGGCAAGCGTAATATTGTGACGATCTAGCACGTTGAAAGTGAACTTTAAGTTGTGCCCAAGTTTAGGTAGTTGATCGTGTTGCAGCGCGGGTTGCAAACGGCGTAGGACAAACTCCTCGGCAAGTTGCGTCGGTGCTCCGAGGTAGCGGTGATGTAATGGAATATAAGATATTGGTCCATCGAGTGACGAGCAGGTGATACCAACAATATTAGCCTGCATATAGTCTGTCGCATCAGTGCTTAGCGCTAAGGCGAAACCTTGCGCCTGATTCAGTTCGGAAATTAGGCCATCCAATCCTTGCTCATCAAGAATTAAACGAGGCGCCGCAATGATGGTCGTGGTGTGTGCTATTTCTTCTTGCGGTAACCCTGCAAGCCATTGTTTAAACTCAAGACTTCTATAAAGATCACGAAGCGCCTCAATGTCGGGCAGCTTGCGCTCTAAACCAAGCGGTCCGACCGTTAGGGGCACCTCACAGCGTATCGTCGCCAGTTGCTTCGACAAAGGCAAAAGATGTAGGTTATTTTGGAGATTTTCCCCTACTTTTCCCGGCACGTTCGCCGCATTTTCGACGATTTTATCTAAAGACCCATATTCGATGAGCCACTTCGCGGCGGTTTTGGGGCCGACCTTAGGAATGCCGGGAATGTTATCGCTGGTATCGCCCACTAAGGCCAGGTAGTCCACGATTTGTTCGGGCGGTACGCCAAACTTGTCCATCACGCCTTGGCGATCCATTTTTGTGTCGGACATGGTATTAATCAACGTGACATGGCTGTCCACCAACTGCGCCATATCTTTATCGCTGGTCGAGATTACGGTATGTATCCCAAGTTTTGTTGCCTGTATCGCCAAAGTACCGATTACATCATCCGCCTCAACGCCCTCGATGATCAATAAAGGTAAGCCCAGCGCCTGAACGACTGCATGCAATGGAGCAATTTGCGAGCGTAAATCGTCCGGCATTGCTGGTCGATGCGCTTTGTATTGCTCGAACAGATCATCGCGAAAGGTTTTGCCTTTAGCGTCAAAAACCACGGCGAGGTAGTGCGGGTCATAGTCAACGAGCAGCTTACGCAACATGTTCACCACTCCATACACGGCGCCGGTCGGCGCCCCTTTGGAGTTGGTTAGGGGTGGCAAGGCATGGAACGCGCGGTAAAGATAAGAGGAGCCGTCAACCAACACTAACATCCGTTGCTCTGGTTCTGTCATTTTCACAATCCGGTTATAACTTTGTCAGGCGCGCCGATACAAACAAGGGGGAGATAGTTTATTATGCAATATTCCGTGCCGCAAAGCCGATAACAAACGATCTCCGTAGTTTAATCGCTTTCCAAAGCGCCTTAATGAAGTGAATGGTATGGATGACAAGCAAAGACATGCTCACCCCAGTATGATGCCGATCAACGACTCGTCGTTGACGCGCGAATCATGGAAAATTTTTCAGATTATGGCTGAATTCGTGGAAGGGTTTGAGCGCTTGGCGCAAATCAAGCCTTCCGTCAGTATTTTCGGTTCAGCGCGAACACCCATCGAGCACCCCTACTATAAGCTAGCCGAAGATACGGCAAGAATGCTTTCGGATTCAGGGTTTAGCGTGGTAAGCGGAGGCGGTCCCGGCATCATGGAGGCGGCCAACAAAGGCGCCTACGCGGGTAAATCGCCAAGCATAGGCTTAAATATCGTGCTGCCTTGCGAGCAGTCTGGCAATCCCTACCAAGATATTTCGCTCAGTTTCAGACACTTTTTTTCGCGCAAAGTAATGTTTGTCAAATACGCATCGGCGTATGTAGTATTGCCGGGCGGCTTTGGCACCTTGGACGAGATGGCCGAGATTCTGACCTTGGTGCAAACGCGGAAGACGCGCCGCATCCCGATTGTTTTAGTCGGTCGCAAGTTTTGGCAAGGCCTTATTGCTTGGTTTAAGGATGTCCTAGTCGCTGAGGGCATGATAAGCGAATCCGATTTGGATCTTTACGAGATGGCGGATACGCCTCAGGAAGTCATTGATATTATCTTTGCCTATTACGAGAAGCGCGGTTTCGAGCCTTCTGCCGAAGAGAAAGAAATTTTGCTAGATTTATAGGTGGATACGCGAATGGATAAACCAGGGAAGGCACATGGCGTTTAGGCGTACATTGTTATTAGCGGCGGCGATATGCGCGGCGCCGCTCGCTGTGGCGCAAAACTCCTCACCCACTGAAGCGCTAGAGCCGGAAGTGACAATTCGGCCCAGCGGCAAAGGATTTATTGAAGAATACCGAATGAACGGCAAGCTATATATGGTTAAAATCACCCCCAAGCGCGGATTCCCTTATTATTTGGTCGATAGCGACGGAGATGGCAATCTTGAAACCCGTCGCAGTAATCTTGACCCCGACGTGTTAATTCCGCGCTGGACGCTGTTTCAGTGGAAATAATCGCACGCCCTAGGAGCCTGTCGGGCTTGGGCGATCGTAGCGAGCAAGGTGCGAGAACGAGGCCAGTTTTTCGATCGTTTGAGGAGAATAGCCGTAGCTATTTGACGAAAAGGATCGAAAAACTGGACCGTTCTCCCACCGGCGCAGTAGATCAGCCCCAAGTCCGACAGGCTCCTAGTTCACTCCCCCCTATTTCTTAAGTTGTATGTCTGTTTACACGCGCATTGATAGAGCTGGGCTGGAGCATTTTGTCGCCGAATATAATGTGGGCACATTAGTCGGTTACGAAGGTATTTTAGCGGGTATAGAAAACACCAATTATTTTGTTACCACGACGCAAGGCCAATTTGTTCTTACCCTCTTTGAAGGGCTTCAAGCCTCCGAATTGCCTTATTTTTTAGAGCTGATGGCGTTTCTTGCAGAACGTGGCATACCTTCCGCGCACCCGATTGCTGACCAGCAAGGCCACTATTTGCGAATCTTGCGCGACAAGCCAGCGGCATTAGTCAAACGGCTTTCCGGGGCGAGTGTGGAACGCCCCACAGCGCTCCAATGCGCGTCGCTTGGGGCGGCGTTAGCCAATATGCATCGAGAAAGCCAAGCCTTTCCCCTTCATCGTAACGCAGATCGAGGCCCGTTGTGGTGGAGGGCAACTCAGAAGAAGTTGACCCCTCTGCTGCCCGCTGACGAGGCGCGTTTGCTTGAGAGCGAAATCAACTTTCAGTTCAGTTCGCGTTTCAAGAATCTACCCAAAGGGGTGATTCACGCTGACCTGTTTCGTGACAATGCCCTATTCAATAGCTCGGAATTGACTGGCATTATCGATTTTTATTATGCATGTAACGATGTACTGCTTTATGATGTGGCAGTTACACTCAATGATTGGTGTAGCCGCGAAGACGGTTCTTTGGATAACAGCCTAGCGCAGGCGATTTTAACAGCATATCGCGAGCGGCGAGCATTTGTCGCGGTTGAGCGGGAAGCGTGGCCGGGTATGTTGCGTGCGGCGGCGCTGCGCTTTTGGTTGTCGCGTCTGCACGATCAGTATTTTCCCCGCGCGGGCGAATTGACGCACAGCAAGGACCCGAATGTTTTCAAACGGATTTTACTCCATCGTATTGAGCATGAAGCTGAGATTCGGAGCTTGTGGTTGTCCTAAGCACACGTGTCAGTTATGCAGAAATTGCCGTCCCCGAATTCGGAAGTTTCTCTAGAGTCGGCGGTTGCACATGAATAGTATCGCGCAAGTAGTCAGCAAGATGCGCCCAGGCATGAATTGGAGGCAGGTTTTAGGCGCAATGCTTCAGCGCGCCCAGCATATTAATGTAACGAAGCTGGTGTTGGCGACGAACTTGGTCTTGGTAGCGTTGCTTGCTTATTCTTTAGCTACTATGACCTGGGCGGTGTTGCCTCAAGTCGCTCAAAATCAGAATGCGCCTGTCTCTGCGGGGAGTGCGGCGACTCCGCAGCCATCGCAGCGCCAGTATAGTGCCGATGATATCGTGCGTTGGCACCTATTTGGTATAGATGCGCCGGTGGCGGAGTCGGCAGTGCCTACCGTCATGCCGGAGACCACGTTAAATTTGGTATTACGCGGGGTGCTTGCCTCCGACGATCCGAAAATTGCGCGCGCAATTATTTCGGAACCTTCTGGCGATGAGGGTTTCTATGCAATTGGTGCTTTGTTGCCTGGCAATGCCGAGCTCAAAGAAATTCATCCCGATCGCATTGTCTTGTTCCGTAGTGGTAGGTATGAGACGCTTCGGTTGCCGGAGGACAGGATGGACAAGGGTGGCGAATCGCGCCCAGGTGCGAATCAGCAGCCACCACTAATGGAACCTGATTTCGATCCGGAGCAAGAGCCCGATTCATCGGGACTAGAACCAGGGCCGAGTAATTTAGGCCAATATCGTGACTCCTTACTCAAAAACCCGCAAAGTATCGCGGGTTTATTGCAAGCAGAGCCGGTATATCAGAATGGGCAGTTTAGTGGGTACAAACTCGGTAACACGCAAGATGCCCGCATGTTGGCGAAATTTGGCTTGCGGCGCGGAGATATAGTCACGGCCATCAATGGAACCGTACTTGACAACCCTTCCAAGGTGCCGGAAGTGTTGCGTTCTTTGTCGTCAGCGAAAGAAGTGCGGGTGGAATATTTACGTAATAACGGTCATCAATCGACGGTGTTGCGTATGGAGTGACGGGTGCTTTTTAAATTGGGTCGTGGCGCAAAGGGATGAAGGTTTCCCCGTTGCACTCTAGGGCACTTCTATTAATCGTGATTCCGTCGTTCCCGCGAAAGCGGGAACCCAGTCAAATCAAGCATCTGGATCCCCGCTTTCGCGGGAATGACGAATTTATAGAAGTGCCCTCTACTAGTATGTAAAAATGGGCAAAACACCCGTTAAGAGCATTTTCGGCGCGGCACCAACGCGTTAGCAATTGCATAGGCTTCATAGCCTATGCGGATTGGCAGAATGCACAACTTGCTGAATATTAGAAAAATTGCTGGGGATATAGCGGTGTTAAATAAAACATGCAGGTTAATCGTGAACCTAGTTTGGCTAAGCGCATTGTGGGTGCCGCTAGGCGCCAGTGCTCAGTCGATCACATTTAATCTCAAAGATGCCGAAATCGCGACAATTATCGGCACAATCGCCGAAATTACGAACAAAAACTTCATTATCGATCCTCGCGTTAAAGGGAAAGTCACCGTCATATCATCGCGCCCCATGGATAAAGATGAGGCCTATCAGGTGTTTTTGTCGATTTTGGAAGTGCATGGGTTTGCAGCGGTCTCCAGCGGCAAAGTCATAAAAATCGTGCCTGACGTTAATGCCAAGCAATCGACCACGCCCGTCGCCAGTGATGCTCGCCCTGGTTATGGCGATGAAACCGTTACGCGCGTGTTGGATGTCAAAAATGTCGCCGCGGCGCAACTTGTGCCGATCTTGCGCCCCTTAGTGCCGCAGCAAGGCCACATGGTCGCTTATGCCCCGACCAACGTATTAATAATTTCAGATCGCGCCGCAAACATAGAACGCCTAGTTAAAATCATCGCGCGAATCGACAAGCCGAGCGTAGATGAAGATATAGAGGTGTTTTCGCTTAAACATGCTTCTGCCTCGGAAGTGGTACGTGTGTTGTCAACGCTGGTGCAGCAGGAAAAGAAAGACCCGGCATCCAAAGGCGCCATGTCACCACCGGTGATGGTGGCCGACGAGCGTACTAACAGTATTTTACTCGGCGGCGACAGTGCGGCACGGATACGTTTGCGGGCGATCATTGCCCATTTAGATACACCCTTAGTGAGCGAAGGCAATACTCACGTCATTTACTTAAGATACGCTAAAGCCAAGGAGTTGGTGCCTGTACTAACTGGCGTTGGAACTAATCTTGAGCAAGAGAAGAAGGCGGAGAAAGGCAAACCAGCTGTGGCTGAGTCAGCAGCACCCATTATGATCCAGGCCGATGAGAGCACCAACGCGCTGGTTATTACTGGCCCGCCTGATGTTATTCGCTCTCTTCAAGCCGTGATTAAGCAGCTAGATATACGTCGTGCCCAAGTGTTGGTCGAAGCGGTGATTGCGGAAATTACTTCACGACGCGCGTCTGAATTGGGTGTGCAATGGTTATTTGACGGCACCAATGCCGGCGATAAACCGGTTGGCGTGGTGAATTTTACAGGCGGTACAACCAGTATTGTTGGGCTTGCCGCAAGCCTTGCCGCTAAGCAGTTGCCCGCCATTGGCAGCGGCTTAACGCTTGGTCTTGGGCGTTTTGGCGAAGGTAATAATTTCAATTTTGCCGCATTGATTAGTGCGCTTGATGGCGATGGCTCATCCAATGTGTTGTCCACACCGAGCATTGTCACCTTGGATAACGTTGAGTCAGAAATTAAGGTTGGGCAGAAGATTCCGTTTCTAACCGGTTCCTATACCAGCATCGGCGCCGGCGGCGGCAGCACGCCGACCAACCCTTTCCAAACTATCAATCGCGAAGACGTAGGCATCACGTTGAAGGTAACGCCGCTGATTAACGAAGGCGATGCGATCAAGCTCAACATTGAACAGGTTGTTAGTAGCATCGCTCCGAGTGCATTGCCCACTGGCCCCGTCACCAACAATCGCTCGATCAAGACAACGGTCATGGTGGAAGACGGTCAAGTGGTGGTACTGGGTGGGTTGATTACGGACGACCAAAACGAGAGCATGCAAAAGGTGCCATTGCTGGGCGATATACCGTTGCTGGGCAACTTGTTTCGCTATAGGAGCAAGGCTAAAGAAAAAACCAATCTTATGGTCTTTATCCGGCCGCGCATCTTGCGTGATGCGGCGACCACCTCGACGGTATCAAATAGCAAATATGACTTTATTCGCGCTAAACAGCTTGAAGTGAAGCGAGATGGGACGTCGATGCTGAAAGACACTGGCACGCCGTTGTTGCCTGCGTTAGACGAAGCCTTAGAGTTGCCTCCTCCGTTCAAGCCAGAACCCGTATCCGCTATTACACAGACGCCGATGAGTGGATCGACCCGAGCACCGGCGCCCACAGAGCCTGCTTCGGCGCCGCCAGTTGTTGAAAGCAACGAGATCCCCCAAGCACCGGCGGGAGTGATGTAAATGGTGACCGAGGCGGTATCGCAGGCACTTGTTTTGACGCAACAGCCCGATCCAGTGGCTGTCCGCGAAAAACGTCTGCCGTTTGCCTACGCCAAACGTCATGGCGTATTGGCGGTGGACGCCGTCGATGGTAAACCGTTGGTGTACAGCAAGCCGGACATATCGAGCGTGGTCTTGGCTGAAGTGCGTCGCTATTTAGGCTGTTCCTATACCTTACGTCTGGTATCAATAGGCGAGTTTGAAACCTTGTTGCAGCAAGCTTATGAAAGCGATACCGCCCAGACCATGCAAATGATGGGTGATTTGGGCGAAGAAATGGATTTGTATCGCATCGCCGAGCAACTTTCTGAACCAGAAGATTTGCTCGAAAGTGAAGACGATGCGCCTATCATTCGCCTGATTAACGCCTTGCTGACCGAGGCAATCAAAGTCAACGCGTCTGATATTCACATCGAACCTTATGAAAATCGGCTCGTCGTGCGCTTTCGTGTCGACGGTGTATTGCGCGAGGTACTCGCGCCGCAGCGTGTTTTGGCGCCATTAGTCGTGTCGCGTATTAAGGTCATGGCTAAGTTGGATATCGCGGAAAAAAGACTTCCTCAAGACGGTCGTATCTCGTTGCGTGTTGCGGGGCGCCCAGTTGACGTGCGGGTATCGACACTGCCTTCCGGTCATGGCGAGCGAGTCGTGATGCGCTTGCTGGATAAACAAGCGGGTAGGCTGGATCTAGGGCAGCTAGGCATGGCAGAGGCCAACTTGGCTGCGATTCATCGCGTGATTCAAAAACCTCATGGCATCATTCTTGTTACCGGCCCCACCGGCTCCGGGAAAACCACCACACTGTATGCTGCATTAGTACGTTTAAATGACAAAAGCCGCAACATCATGACGGTCGAAGATCCCATTGAGTATTACCTTGATGGCATTGCTCAAACCAACGTTAACCCGCGCGTGGAAATGACCTTTGCGCGTGGCTTACGCGCCATTTTGCGCCAAGATCCAGATGTGGTGTTGGTGGGCGAAATTCGCGATTTGGAAACCGCCGAAATTGCTGTGCAAGCTAGCTTAACCGGCCATTTGGTGTTGTCCACGCTACATACCAATACGGCCGTCGGTGCCGTGACCCGTTTGCGTGACATGGGTGTTGAACCGTTTTTATTAGCCTCAAGTCTGATTGGTGTATTGGCTCAGCGCTTGGTTCGTTTGTTGTGCCCTGCCTGCAAAAAACCGACCGTCGCAAGCCCTGTTGATTGCGACACGTTCGGTGTGCCGCACGACAAGCCACCCATTTACTATCGTCCCGTGGGCTGCGAGGAATGCAATAAGCTTGGGTATCGTGGCCGTACTGGTATTTATGAACTTGTCGACATTGACGATACCATGCGCCAAATGATTCACGACGGCGCCAGCGAGCATGATCTTGAAGTCTACGCGCGAAAATTCTCTGCGAGTATTCGCCAGGACGGCTTGCGCCGTGTTCTGGCAGGCGATACCACGTTGGAAGAAGTATTCCGCGTAACACGCGAGGATTAACGGCTTGTCGGATATATATCGTGGACGCGAAAGAGTGGCAGAGCGAGAGCAAAACGGCGCGAATATGACGCGATTAGGAAACCTACTTTGCGAAGATTCACGTTGTTACGGATCGCCCCCCCGGTTTTGCATTCCCACCCCCCTACGCCCGACAAGCGGCTGTTAATCGATGGGCGCTTTCGAATACACGGCGTTAGATGCCACAGGCCGAGAGCGCAAAGGCGTATTGGAAGGTGATGCGCCGCGCCAGATTCGCCAACAATTGCGCGAAAAAGGACTCTCGCCACTCTCCGTTGTTGAAGTCCGCCAACGCGAACAGCAGCAGGCGGGGCAAGGTCGGCGGCGGCTCTTTGAACGCGGCATTAGCGCCACAGATCTTGCGTTGATAACGCGCCAATTTGCGACTTTAGTGCATTCCGGATTGCCGCTTGAAGAGGCATTGCGTGTGGTATCGCAGCAGACGGAGAAACCTCGGCTGCGCAGCATGCTTATGGGTGTCCGTTCGCGGGTAATGGAAGGCCATTCGTTGGCGACGGCCTTGGAAGATTTTCCGCATATCTTTCCCGAGTTATTTCGCACTACAGTAGGTGCAGGCGAGCATTCCGGGCATTTAGATGTGGTGTTAGAGCGTCTTGCGGATTATACCGAAAGCCGGCAGGTGCTTAAGCAACGAGTAAGTTTAGCGCTCATTTACCCGGTGCTAATGTTAGTGGTAGCCATAACGGTAGTGACGGCGTTGCTTGCGTATGTCGTTCCCCAGGTCGTTGAGGTCTTTGCCAACACTGGCCAGGAATTGCCTTGGCTAACCCGCGCACTTATTTCGGCCAGCGATTTTATTCGCGACAATGGCGTTGTCATGTTTTTACTAATATTGGTCGTCGGTGTTGGCTTTCGATTCCTTATTCAGCGTCCAGGGCCGCGCTTTCGCTTTCATCGAGCGCTGTTAATGGTGCCGATGGTGTCGCGTTTGATCCGCGGCTTGAATGCGGCTCGATTCGCACGCACCTTGAGTATTTTGGCCGCAAGTGGCGTACCGATATTGGAGGGTTTGCGTGTTGCAGCGCAAGTGCTGTCCAATTTGCCAATGCGCCATGCCGTCGAAGAAGGTGCGCGGATGGTACGCGAAGGTTCGAGCTTGCATGTTGCCCTCGAACGCAGTGGTTTTTTCCCGCCGATGACGGTTCATC
>JANPPH010000241.1:0-2036 GCA_031428395.1 Gammaproteobacteria bacterium | reverse complement strand
GATCAATGGTTACACGACGTACATCATGACGCCCAGTCATCACCACTTTAACCAACCCACCCCCAGCCTGCCCCGTCACTTCCATGGTCGCCAGTTCATCCTGCGCCCGTTTCAGATTCTCCTGCATACGTTGGGCTTGCTTCATGATGTCGCCAAGACCGCCTTTCATAGTTTCTCTCCTGGTTAAATTATGATTGATCTTTAGGTTTCACTGATTCGGGAATTACCCGCGCATTAAACGATTCTTTAAACGCTTTTACATTTGGGTCATTTTCAATCGCCGCGCGCGCCACCTGCAAGCGTTCGTGCTCGCGCCGATCTTGTTGCAATGCAGGCGTTTCCTGCTGTATCGAGCCGATACTAAAGTTTAGTTTAACCGGCACACCGCTATATTCGCTAAGCGCGATCTGTAAACGTTCTTCGACTTTGGCGCCACGCAAACTGGTGTGGGCAGTACCTAACGCCAAATGAATATTAGAACCCTGCCATCGTTCCAACACACAGTTACTGGCTAACTGGCGCGCCATCCCATCCAATTTAAGTTTTTGCACCAGCCCAGCCCACGCTTGGGGTTCGACAGTTGTATTGGCAGTTAAAGTGGGTGTCTGTTCCACGGCCGCATAAGCCACTGTTGAAGGCTCTTCAATCTGTAAAGCTGGCACCTGCTAAGCTGGCATGTCATCGGCCGCATTTTTATACGCGACGGGTGCGACGGGAACCACGGCAGGCTTGATCGGCACTTTTGGCGGCGTGATCGAACGAATGGTTGACGATGTAATTTGCGCTGAAATAGCTACGGGCCGGAACGCCAACATACGCAACAACACCATTTCCAAACCCCCACGCGCATCCGGCGCATAAGGCAAATCTCGCCTGCCTAGAAGCCCAATTTGATAAAATAACTGCACATCTTCGGCACTCAACTGCTGTGCTAATTCCATTATGATTTGTTTGTCACCTTCGGCATCGTCCACCGCTTGCGGGACAATTTGCGCGAGTGCCACGCGATGAAGTAAGGCCAATAACGATTCCAGCACCTCGGTAAAATCCGGTGCTTGCTCCGCAACTGTCGCCACGCAATTTAGTGCTGCTTGCGCGTCGCCTTTTGCCAAGGCTTCAGCTATGGCGACTATGTGGGTGCTCTCGATAGTCCCTAACATGGCCCGCACGTCGGCTTCTTTGAGGTCACCGCCGCCGTAGGCAATCGCTTGATCCAACAGACTCAACGCGTCGCGCATGCTGCCGTCCGCCGCGCGCGTGATATGCGCAATCGCCGCCTGGTCGCTGGCAATACCTTCGGCCTTAAGCACTTGTTGCAGATGAGCGTTAATTTGCCCCAGCGGCAAACGCTTCAAATTAAATTGCAGGCAGCGCGACAAGATTGTCACGGGTAAGCGCTGCGGGTCGGTGGTGGCGAGTAAAAACTTGATGTGCGGCGGCGGCTCTTCGAGGGTTTTGAGTAGTGCGTTAAAGCTCGACGTGGACAGCATATGTACTTCGTCAATCAGATACACCTTATAGCGTCCCCGAGTAGGCGCATATTGCACGTTCTCAAGCAACTCGCGGGTATCCTCGACCTTGGTACGCGAGGCCGCATCGACTTCGATCAAATCGACAAATCGGCCTTCATCGATCGCTTTACAGGCGCTACACACCCCGCACGGACGCGAACTCAGCCCTGTCTCGCAGTTAAGCGATTTAGCGAAAATACGCGCGACGGTGGTTTTGCCTACGCCACGTGTTCCGGTAAACAAATAGGCATGGTGCAGGCGATTGTTGTCCAGGGCATTAATCAGCGCCCGTAGCACATGTTCCTGGCCTGCCATTTCGCTGAAATTACGCGGCCGCCATTTGCGCGCGAGGACTTGATAACTCATGGTTTGTATCGACTAATGGACATACTGCAAGATACCAGAAGTCGAGGGCGATGTTGAGGGGTGATTGCAGCAATAGCAGCACAACTGTATGCCGCGAACTAACAGGAAACGGTGATTCCTACTCGCTATAGCTTAAACCCAGATTTTCCATTAGCACTC
>JANPPH010000240.1:0-7872 GCA_031428395.1 Gammaproteobacteria bacterium | reverse complement strand
ATAATGGTCTCCTACTGCAACGCCGTCGAGCGACGGATGGTAATGCGAGACCGCCTATTTAACCCAGATTATCCATTAGCACTCTACTGTGGCCGCTCAATGCACTGAATCTGCGCGAGAAAAAATGAAAAACAGTCTGTCACCGTCGAGTGACTACGGCTCCGACTGTTTTTCATCTTTTCTCGCTCTTCAGCACCTCGCGCACCCTCGCGACGAGGCTAATGGAAAATCTGGGTTTAAAGGAGGTCAACCTGACAATTTACTTACTAAACCAGGTATAAATATGAGTTAAAGTAAGTAATTATCATAATTAGCTAGGCTAAACCTCTGGTGAAGCAGTTTCAATAGGTGATATGAATGCAAAGTAGTAATTCTAGGTCTTGGATCAAATACTTCTCCGTAATACAGGGGTTCTGCTTGTTGCTGGGATTTTCGTCGCTTGCCCTTAGTGTCTGTAGTGACCCGCCAGCGCCTCAGGTGAATTGGCGAGGCTGTGATAAATCCGGTTTGAGTTTTCGCGCAATGGATCTGCGGAATGCGGTGTTAATTGACGTGAACTTTAACGGCAGCGATTTAACCGGCGCGAATTTATCCGATGCAGACTTGAGTTCCGCACGCTTAGTGGGAGCACGTTTAGTTGGCGCAAATTTTAACGACGCCTATCTGGTCGCCGCTGATTTGACCCATGTAGAGGCCACCAACGCCACGCTACAACGCGCACGCCTTTCGCGCGCTGTGCTCATCAAGGCCGGTTTTGAACACGCCAATTTGGATGGTGCGCAACTTTATGACGCAGATCTAAGGCAAGCCACTTTCTCGGCCGCAAGCCTGATAAAGGCGCGACTGGAGCAAGCAAATTTGAAACTGAGCAATTTTAGTGGCGCCGACCTGAGCAGCGCTGTGCTGTCCCGCGCGGACTTGGAAAAAGCGAATTTTCGCGGCGCGACCTTGGAAAAAGCCAAACTCGATAATACACGCTTGGTCTTTACAGATTTTAGCGCTGCCAATTTGCGCGGCGCGGCGCTGAATAATGCCGAACTACTTGAAACGCAGTTTGTTGGCGCGCAACTGGGTAACACCTCTTGGATCGACGGACGACGTTGCCGCGCCAGATCAGAGGGCAGTTGTTTGTAGCGCAGACTATTAAGATTCGGCGGAGGAGGGAGGCCCAAGCGGAATGACTTAATCGCGCATTAAGCCGATCGCGTAAACTGGACGATATACAAGATACGGGTCTCAATCATGACTACTATTACTATAGATGGGATCGGAAAACGAAATTACGGCCACATAAATCTTGATTGATAAAACCGTGGTTTTGCTCTAAATGGCGTCCTTATGATAAATGCGCTTTGGCTATTGGTGATAGTTCCGGCGTGTCTGTACGCCGCTATAGCGCTGTATCTGTATCTGCGCCAGCACCGCTTAGTTTATCGCCCGGAACAAACGCTCATAGCCATGCCGAGCAGCGTCGCGTTAGCACATGAAGAGCTTGAGTTATACGCCGCCGATGGTGTCAAGTTACACGCCTGGTTTGTGCCGAGCGCACATGCAAGCAACGTAGTGTTGTTCCTCCATGGCAACAGCGGCAACATGTCGCACGTTATTGATACCATCAAAACCTTACACGACTTTCAGTTCAGCGTGTTGCTTGTGGATTACCGTGGCTATGGCCAAAGTGGCGGTAGTCCTTCAGAGCAGGGCACTTATGCCGACGCGGAAGCTGCATGGCTTTACTTAACCCAAACCCGCGCCATACCCGCCAATGAAATCGTGATTTTTGGTCGTTCCTTAGGTGGAGCGATCGCCTCGTGGCTCGCCGCACGCCACCCGCCACGCGCGCTGATTATTGAATCGTCATTCACTTCCATGCTCGACTTAGCGGGCGCGATGTACCCATGGTTACCTGTCCGTTGGCTATCCAAAATTCGCTATAATTCCAAGGACAATCTTAGAGACATTCAATGCCCGGTATTAGTGGTGCATAGCAAGGATGACGAGATGATTCCGTTCGAACATGGACAAACGCTTTTTCACGCCGTGCGCGGACCTAAACACCTGCTGGAAATCTGTGGCGACCACAAAAATGGTTATAAACAAACCGGGCCAAGCTATGCCAAAGGACTGGGAGAGTTTTTGGCGAAAATCTAACTACCAAAATATCTAGCGCTAAGAGTTAAGTTGAATAAATAAAAATAACTCTTTAAGCTTGCTTGGCAATATGGACTTCAAATAACAATCAAATGGAGATACACGATGCGCAAGCACGTCGCGGCAAAATTTATCAGCGTTGCTGTTTTTTCTGCAATATCGTCTTTCAACCCCGCCATTGCGACAGATAATAATGTCTGTAAAGACTTACCTTCTCACGCGGAGCTCAAAGCAGTGCTGCATCAAGTAGTGGCAGCGGGCGGCAACGCTGGCTTCGGCTTTAACATGTGGGTAAGCACCGTAAATCGCGACGGGGTTGTCTGCGCCGTGGCATTTTCAGGTGACGAACGGGGCGATCAATTCCCCGGTAGCCGCGTGATTTCCGCACAGAAAGCCAATACTGCCAATGCCTTTAGCTTACCCAATTTCGCGTTGTCTACGGCCAATTTATTTTCTGCGGTGCAACCGGGACAGAGCCTCTACGGCATTCAGCATAGCAACCCAGTTCATCCACACGTCGCCTACGGTGGCAATAGCACTCATTATGGAACGCCCAATGATTTCATGACCGGCAGAAAAATCGGTGGTGTTAACGTCTTCGCTGGCGGGCTGGCCTTGTACCGCAAAGACCACAAGTTAATCGGGGCCATGGGCACCAGTGGCGACAGTGCTTGCACCGATCACATCATCGCCTGGAAAATGCGTCAGATTTTTAATCTAGATAGCGTGCCAGCCGGCCCAGCGGGTCCGGGCTACGACAACCTTGTCCATGACATTAGCACTGACCCCGCAACGGGCCATTCCACTAGCGCGGGTGGGTTTGGTCATCCTACCTGCGACGCCAATGCAACGCTCATCGCCAACCAACTACCTACGACGCATCCAATCGGGGCAAACTAACGCCAAGGTGAATTCTATAGTCGGTTGGTCCAAACCTGTCGAGCCGTTAGTTCGGCTCGACTTTTCTGTACCGTTTCAACCCAGATTTTCCATTAGCCTCGTAGCGAGGGTGGCAGATTTAGCCACCCATACGGCCTAAGGCGCGATCCACAGCCATAGTAAAAAATGCCGAAATCTTCTCGCCCAATGACCGCTTTTGCAACACCTTAACCTCATACACATCGGCCACTGCGCTGGCTTCAAACAAATAATCGTCACTGGTGATTAACTCATCCACGAGCTTCATCTCGATCGCCTGTACGCCATGCCAATGCTCGCCGGTGGCAACTTTTTCTATATCCACTTGTGGGCGATTTTGAGTGATAAAATTTTTAAATAGTTGGTGTGTCTCTTCGATTTCGTGTTTGAATTTGGCGCGTGCGCTATCCGTGTTTTCGCCAAACAATGTTAAGGTACGTTTGAATTCGCCCGCCGTGACGAGTTCAAAATCGATGTCTTTTTTCTTTAGTAAGCGGTGAAAATTGGGTATTTGCGCCACGACACCAATGGAGCCGATAATCGAAAACGGCGCCGCAAGAATCCGATCCGCCACGCAAGCCATCATGTAACCGCCACTCGCGGCGATTTTATCGACGGACACTGCCAATGGAATGCCGCGTTTTTTAATCCTTAGCAATTGCGACGCGGCCAGTCCATAGGAATGCACCATGCCGCCACCACTTTCCAGGCGCACAAACACTTCGTCTTTAGGTGTTGCGGTGGTTAACACTGCCGTAATTTCTTTGCGTAAAGAACTGACGGCCGAAGCACGAATATCACCGTCGAAATCCAGGACGAAAATACGCCGTTTGGCGTCCGTTTCTTTACTCTGACGCAGTTCTTCTTTTTCTTTGCGCTTCGCCTCTTTCGCTATTTTTTTGTACACGTCTTTGGTTAACGTGTGCTCTTGCAACGTTTGCGATAGCATTTTATAGCGATCGTTTATTTTATTAATTTCAATGCCTTCATCCTCGCCACCGCGACTGCGGCGCGATGAAATGATCAGGATCACCAACACTAGAGCGACCAACACGGTCAGGGTTTTGGCCAGAAAAAGACCATAATCAACAAAAAATTCCGTCACAATTTGCTCCTGCAACCAAGTTTAACCGCGCAAGTATAGCGCAGGCGCAACCAAATGAGCGAAACGCGTGTGCATTAGCCGCCGTGTGGCATGCAGCTTGTTTATAGTTTCACGAAGCGACTCGTGATCAGGCGTGATTGTGACAAGGGGAAATTCAATACGCTGCTGAAGGCAGTGGCATTTGGAGGTGACTTTGGCGGCGCACCGAGGCGGGGATAATAAGTGCTGGACGAGATATTAAAAGCCGACGATTGCTCAGACTATCGTCGGCTTCTATTGCTGTTGTTTACTCAGAAACCTCTTCGAACAAATCACTGATCTGTTCGCGCAAGGCCTTTTGTTCACGATATTCTTCAATCGAGCGCCAGGCACTGCGCGCTTCTTTAGGTGCAGCCTTAGCAGGGAGTGGGATGCGATCAAAACTGGCGTCATTAAACGCTTCGTCGACATCCGTTTCTTCGATAAAATTCGCTAAAGGGCTATTAACATCAGTTCCCATTGGTTTCCTCAATATTACAGTGTTAACAAATAAACCTAACGGCTTCCAGCACGTCGCGCTCAAATGCAGCTGCTTTCAGCAGCAACTCAATTCATAGACCCATTTTCTGGGCGGTAGTTCAACAATGGATAGTTAAACAGGAAATTCCGGTATCGTAGACACGCGGTGCAGACGGAGGCCGACCGTAAATTTACGGTGGCGAATTGTAGGTGATAGGGTTTTTAAAAGCAATATATATTTAGGCGCGATGTGTAACAGACCGGCTACAAAATAAATGCGGGTTTGATTTAACATAATATATATTATGCGAATCAATGCTGGCGGTGTAGTCGCGTTGAGTCTTTCTAAATCCCAGCCCAACTGCGTCAAATCAACATCTCGCTAAAATCGAGATTAAACCCAGATTTTCCATTAGCACTCTACTGCGGCCGCACAATGCACTGAATCTGCGCGAGATGTGACTACGCCTCCGACTGTTTTTCTTCTTTTCTCGCCCCTCTTCAGCACCTTGCGCGCCCTCGCTACGAGGCTAATGGAAAATCTGGGTTTAATTTTCAGCGCCTTGGTGGAACGAAAAGTTTGGAATTGATATAGTTTAAACACATGCTCCAATAGTTTCTGTATAACTTTGAAATCAAAAAAGAGGAATAAAATATTATGATGAAACGGCAACCAAAAATTCGCGTGATTACGTTTTTCATCGCATTCGCGTTACTGCTTGGACTAACCGGTTGTTCCGAAGAGCAACAAAATAAAATTTCGCGTTTGGGTGTTACTTGGTTAGAAGGAAATTATCGCGTCACTTACGCGGACGGAAGTCACGTAAAAAGTTGGATTGTCCGCGATGCAAAAGTAACCAGCGAGCCGCAGAAGGGTTATTACTATTTCTGGACCGTGACCGATGGTAAGAAATTGTACGTGCAAACGCCCATTGAGCGTACCTATCTTGAAGAAATTCCCTAAGCTGGGCTTGTCATCCAGACCAAGTCGGTTTCTCATCGGCAATTGGGGTAATCGCTCATGATTAGCGCTCTCGACATAGAAACCGAATTTGGTCTGCAGCAAGGGTTGGTTTATCTCAATCATGCCGCCGTCGCACCTTGGCCGCGACGCACCGCAGAAGCGGTAAAACAATTTGCTGTCGAGAATTTCACGCTTGGTGCGAAGAACTATAAGAATTGGTTGGCAGTGGAAACGCAATTGCGAATCCAGTTGCAGCGTTTAATCAACGCACCCTCCCCTGCGGATATCGCACTGCTTAAAAATACCTCCGAAGGATTATCTTTTGTCGCCTTTGGCTTACCCTGGCGCGCAGGCGACAATGTCGTGATCACCGATCAGGAGTTTCCGTCGAATCGCATCGTCTGGGAGTCGTTAGCGCGCCTAGGCGTTCAAGTTCGACGCGCGCCGTTGTCGGCAAACGACCCGGAAGAATCGATAGTCGCTGCCATGGACGAACGCACGCGCCTAGCGGCGGTTAGCTCGGTGCAATATGCGACGGGTTTACGTTTGAATTTGGCGCTGTTAGGTCAGGCCTGTCGTGAGCGCAATGTCTTATTTTGTGTCGATGCGATACAAAGCCTCGGCGCCCTTGCCTTCGATGTTCAGCAGATACAGGCAGATTTTGTGGTGGCGGATGCGCATAAATGGATGTTGGGGCCAGAAGGCATCGCCTTGTTTTATTGCCGAGCGGAATTGCGCACAGAGTTGGCGCTGCATGAATTCGGTTGGCATATGGTCGAGGACAACAATAACTATGACCGACAGGACTGGACCGTAGCGGCGTCGGCGCGGCGCTTTGAATGCGGCAGTCCCAATATGCTCGGAATTTTTGCCTTACAGGCGAGTTTGAGTTTATTGGCAGAAATAGATATGTCTCGCGTTGAGCAAGCCGTATTGAGCAATGCGCGATACCTTATGCAAGCAATTGATGAACATCCCCTGCTGACGTTGGTTACTTCTTGTGATGAAGGACGTTTTGGAGGAATTGTTACCTTCAAATGGCGGGATAATACTCGACCTGACACCCTGTTCGACTATTTGTCGCGCAATGGGATTGTGTGCGCAATGCGAGGTGGTGGTATACGTTTTTCACCACATTTTTATACGGCGCAAAATAAGCTTGATCGGGCTTTGGACGTTTTGTCAGCGTTTCAGAAGTGAAGGCCTCGTCTCGTTAGGCGCCAATGTAAATAAGTGCAGTTAAGGTTTGAACAAATCAAAAAAATTCTTCGTCGTTGTTTCCGCGATTTCTTCCACGCTTACTTTGCGCAAGCCCGCAATACACTCTGCTACATGCTTCACATACGCAGGTTGATTAAGTTTGCCGCGATGCGGCATGGGCGCCAGGTAGGGTGAATCGGTTTCGATTAATAAGCGTTCTGCGGGCATGCGGGTGGCGACATCGTGGAGGATGGTGGCACTTTTGAAGGTGACGATGCCGGAGAACGAGATGTAAAAATTCAAATCCATGGCGCGTTGCGCGGTTTCCCAATCTTCAACAAAGCAGTGCATGACGCCACCGACTGTATCAGCGCCCTCTTCCTTCAACACGCGCAACGTATCTTCTTTAGCATCGCGACTATGCACAATCAAAGGTTTGCCTGTTTGCTTGGCAGCCGCGATGTGTACCCGGAAACGCTGACGTTGCCACTCTAGGTCACCTTCACTGCGAAAATAATCCAAACCCGTCTCGCCGATAGCGATGATTTTCTGCTGCGCCGCCAAGGTGACTAGTTGTTCCGTCGTCGTTTCAGGTTCATCACGTTCGTTTGGATGAACACCAACGGAGGCAAACACATTTTCGTTGTTTTGGGCTATCGACAATACATTGGGAAATTGGCTGAGATTGACCGAGACGCACAGCATGTGGGAAACATGGTTAGCGCGGGCGTTTTCCAAAAATGTGCTGACGTCTTGGGTTGCCGCTTGGGCTTGAACCAGATCT
Source organism: Gammaproteobacteria bacterium (assembly GCA_031428395.1). Classification (GTDB taxonomy): domain Bacteria; phylum Pseudomonadota; class Gammaproteobacteria; order JAADHS01; family JAADHS01; genus JANPPH01. The sequence goes on along the minus strand of JANPPH010000240.1, from coordinate 252 downwards.
AAATGACAATGCGAGTCAACGAACTGTAACGACATAGTAGAATACCCATAGGGACTACATAGTATGGGTGAGTTTATCGGATTTTAACGCGCCGGCTAAATAGGTTTCGATTTTGTTACGCGCGGTTTGACCATCTTTATCGTCGGCAAAGTGAACACCAATACCAGCAACCCGGTTGCCTTGTGCGCCTTGCGGCGTTTTCCATACCACTTTACCTTGGACCGGCAGCTTTTCGTCGGAGTCCATTAATTT
>JANPPH010000239.1:0-5167 GCA_031428395.1 Gammaproteobacteria bacterium | reverse complement strand
CTAGTCTTAAGCGCCTCACTACGACAGCGACAAATTTTTGGCCGGAATTGAAAGTTGCTTTGGCGCGTGAGGCCGCGTTTGACGATACGATAAATAACACCGTGCAGACCATTCTTCAGGATGTGCGCAGTCGTGGTGATGAGGCATTGATCGATTATACCCAGCGCTTTGATCGTAGAACCATCGCCGACATTGCCGAGTTGGAAATTCCACGCGCGCGCCAGCACCAAGCATTAACAAAAATCTCCGCAGACCATCGCGCAGCATTGGAGTTCGCCGCTAAACGCCTCTATGCCTATCATGCCCACCAGAAGTTGGAATCGTGGTCCTATACCGAAGCTGATGGTACGGTGTTGGGCCAGCAAATTACCGCATTGGATCGGGTGGGCTTATACGTTCCCGGCGGCAAAGCCGCTTACCCTTCGTCGGTATTGATGAATGCTATTCCTGCCAAAGTGGCTGGCGTGGGCGAACTCATTATGGTAGTTCCGGCGCCAGGCGGGGAATTGAGTGAGCTAGTGTTGGCTGCCGCTGCCATCGCCGACGTCGATAGAGTTTTTTCAATTGGCGGCGCGCAAGCCGTCGGCGCATTAGCGTACGGCACGCAAACCATTCCGCAAGTCGATAAGGTCGTCGGCCCTGGCAATATCTATGTCGCGACCGCTAAGCGCATGGTCTTTGGTACAGTCGGCATTGATATGATCGCGGGTCCGTCAGAAATTCTGGTAGTGTGTGATGGCCTCACCGATCCTGATTGGATCGCTATGGATTTATTCTCCCAAGCGGAACATGACGAAGACGCTCAAGCGATATTGGTGTCACCCAGCGCTGAATTTTTAAACCAGGTTCAGGCAAGTATTGATCGACTGCTGCCAACAATGGAGCGGGCTGAGATTATTCGTTCCTCGTTAAACGCGCGTGGCGTGTTTATCCAAGTGCGAGATTTAAACGAAGCCGCAGAAGTGGTAAACATTGTTGCGCCTGAGCATTTGGAGCTATCCGTCGCCGACCCGCAAACGCTCGCTGCATCGATTCGTCATGCGGGAGCAATTTTTCTTGGCCGCTACACTGCCGAAGCGTTGGGCGATTATGTTGCTGGGCCAAATCACGTGCTGCCCACCTCGCGCACCGCACGCTTCTCATCGCCCTTAGGCGTTTACGATTTCCAAAAACGCTCAAGCCTCATCATGTGCTCGGCGCAAGGCGCGGCAGAGCTGGGCAAGAGCGCGTCGGTATTGGCGCGTGGCGAAGGACTCACCGCGCACGCACGCTCCGCGGAATACCGGATGAAACTCGAGTAGCATGGAAAAGATGAATAACCAAATAGAGAAATGGGTGCGCCCGGAAATTCGTGCGCTCGCTGCGTACCACGTGCCGGATGCGGGCGATTTCATCAAGTTGGACGCTATGGAAAATCCTTATACTTGGCCCGAGTCCGTTGTCGATGACTGGCTAAACATCCTGCGTGAGGTGAGCCTAAATCGCTACCCTGATCCAAGTTCCAGTGAACTCAAAGAGGGCTTGCGCCGCGAGATGGCCATCCCACCGAACATGGAAATATTGCTTGGCAACGGCTCGGACGAATTGATTCAAATGATCTTGCTGACCGTGTTGGGTCCGGGCCGCAAAGTCTTATCTCCTGAACCCAGCTTCTCTATGTACAAGATGATTTCGACCTTTGTTGGGCTGGAATTCGTTGGCGTAGCGCTGGACGATAATTTCGAGTTAGACCTTGCCGTGATGCTCGAAAAAATCAAGCAGCATCAGCCCGCTGTGGTCTTTCTTGCCTATCCCAACAATCCAACCGGCAACTTATTCGATGACGCAAGCATCCGCGCCATTATTGAGGCAAGCCCTGGCTTAGTTGTAGTTGACGAGGCCTATCACGCATTTGCCAGCAGCAGTTTCATGGACAAACTGTCGCAATACGATAACGTAGTTGTGCTGCGGACCCTATCGAAAATGGGCCTGGCGGGTTTGCGCCTTGGCTTGTTGGTGGGCTCCAAAGCTTGGCTAAGCCAAATCGACAAAGTGCGCCTGCCCTACAATATCAACGTGTTGACCCAGGCAAGCACCGCTTTTGCCCTTAAACATCATACGATGTTAGAAGAGCAAACGGCGCGCATCCGCAAAGACCGCGAAGCACTGATGCAACAATTGGCTTCGCTTGCCGCTATTAAAGTCTATCCGAGTCAGGCCAATTTCATCCTTTTTCGCGTGGCGCAAGGTCAAGCGAGCGCGATTTTCGAACACATAAAAGGCAAAGGCGTGCTAATCAAGAGTATGCATGGCGCATCACCCAAACTTGCTCATTGCCTGCGGGTAACGGTTGGGACGCCCGACGAAAATGACGCGTTTTTGGCGGCCTTGAAGTCTGCGCTTTGAGTCTAACCGTGTTAAGGGTATCCTATTATTTTATCAGCCGGAGTAGTCATGACCGAGCGTAAGGCTACAGTCAAACGCGACACCCTAGAAACGCAAATTGACATCACCATCAATCTTGATGGTACGGGTGTTTCGCGGTTCCAAACCGGCGTCGCATTTTTAGATCACATGCTCGATCAAGTTGCTCGACACGGTATGATTGATATCGACATCAATGCCCGTGGCGATTTACACATCGACGCGCACCACACGGTGGAAGACATCGGTATTACATTTGGCCAAGCGGTTGCCAAAGCGTTGGGCGACAAAAAAGGTGTACGTCGCTATGGCCACGCTTACGTGCCCTTGGACGAGGCGCTGTCGCGCGTAGTGATCGATTTATCTGGTCGGCCGGGCATTGAATACCACGTGCAATACCCGCGCTCGCACATCGGCGAATTCGATGTGGATTTGCTGCTGGAGTTTTTTCGCGGCTTCATCAACCACGCCATGGTAACGTTGCATATTGATAATTTGCGCGGTACCAACGCACACCACATTTCCGAGACCATTTTCAAAGCCTTTGGGCGCGCCTTACGCATGGCGGTGGAAATGGATCCCAGAGCGGTCGGCGTACTTCCTTCAACCAAAGGGACGCTGTAAGTCTCAGCACGTATGCAAACAGTTGCAGTCATCGATTACGGCATGGGGAATTTACATTCCGTTGCCAAAGCCCTAGAGCATACCCGTGTCCCTGTGCGCCTCCAGGTTACCCGTGATACAGATCAAATATACAAGGCCGATAAGATTATTTTTCCCGGCGTTGGCGCCTTGCGCGATTGCATGAACGAGTTGCGTACGCTAGGTCTGGACGAAGTGCTGCGGCAATGCGCCACCACAAAACCTTTTCTCGGGATTTGTTTAGGCATGCAAGCGTTGTTGGATTCTAGCGAGGAAAATGAGGGGACTGAAGGTTTGGGGATTATCCCTGGGCGCGTCGTCTTGTTTCATCCTTGCGCGCAAGCGCCAAAAGTGCCGCACATGGGATGGAATCAGGTGCACCAAACGCAAAGCCATAAAATGTGGCAAAACATAGCGCAAGACAGCCGCTTTTATTTTGTGCACAGCTATTATGTTTCGCCAGCGGAGCAAGATATTGTGGCGGGTAAAACTGAGTACGGTGAAAACTTTGTTTCGGCGATCACGCGCGACAATTTGTTTGCAGTGCAATTTCATCCAGAAAAAAGCCAACATGCTGGACTAACGTTATTAAACAATTTTTTGCGTTGGGACGGTGGTTAGTTTCTGCCGTGCCTAGTTGGGATCAAGCTTCGGGAGTTTGTGAATGTTACTAATACCTGCTATCGATCTGAAAGACGGAAAATGCGTGCGCCTGCGCCAGGGCAGGATGGACGATGACACGGTTTTTTCAGACGACCCCGTCGCGATAGCGAAAAAGTGGGTCGAGGCGGGTGCGCGTCGTTTGCACATTGTTGACCTGGACGGCGCCATCGCGGGTAAGCCTGTCAACGGTGGCGTGATTAAATCTATCGCGCAGGCTTTTCCGAATATCCCCATACAAGTTGGAGGCGGCATTCGCGACGACGATACCATCGAAGCGTATCTTGCGATGGGTGTAAGCTTTGTGATTATTGGCACTCGCGCGGTCAACACCCCGCATTTTGTCGCCGATGTTTGCGCTGAATTTCCCGGTCGCATTATGGTTGGCCTCGACGCAAAAAATGGCAAAGTCGCCATCGACGGTTGGTCTAAACTGTCCCATCACGATGTCATCGATATCGCGCAGCGTTTTGAAAAAGACGGTGTGGAGGCCATAATTTATACAGACATCAGCCGCGACGGCATGATGAACGGCGTAAATGTCGATGCAACCGTTGAACTGGCCAAAGCTATTTCCATTCCCGTGATTGCCTCGGGCGGTATCACCACGATGGACGATATACGCGCATTGTGCGCGGTCGCCGATACAGGTATTACTGGGGCCATCGTTGGCCGCGCCCTCTATGAAGGTAGCATTGAACTTGCCGCCGCCCAAAAATTAGCCGACGAGCTGAGTTAAGTGGGTTTAGCTAAACGCATCATTCCCTGTCTTGACGTCGATAAAGGCCGCGTCGTTAAAGGCGTCCAATTCGTCGGGATTCGCGACGCCGGTGATCCCATCGAAATCGCCCGTCGCTATGATGAACAAGGCGCGGACGAGTTAGTATTCCTCGATATCACCGCCAGCCACGAAGGTCGCGATACGATAGTGCACGTCGTTGAGCAGGTGGCAGGTCAAGTATTTATCCCGCTGACGGTGGGTGGCGGCATACGTAGCGTCGCTGACATCCGCCGTATGCTCAATGCAGGCGCCGACAAAGTAGCGATCAACACCGCCGCAGTCAGTAATCCTGAATTCGTCGCCGAAGCGGCGAGTCGCTTCGGCGCGCAATGTATCGTCGTCGCTATGGATGCTAAACGCGTCAACAAAGAAGGCGAAGCGCTGCGTTGGGAAATATTCACACACGGTGGTCGCCGCGCAACGGGTCTTGATGCCATCGAATGGGCAATGCGCATGGCAAAATGTGGCGCTGGCGAGTTGTTGGTCACCAGCATGGATCGCGACGGCACGCGCGACGGTTTTGATTTACCGCTGATGCGCGCCATCACTGACGCTGTCTCCATCCCGGTTATTGCCTCAGGTGGCGTTGGTAACCTTGAACACCTAGCTCAAGGCGTCATCGAAGGCCACGCCGATGCGGTACTTGCTGCGAGTATTTTTCATTTTGGGGAACACACTGTC
>JANPPH010000238.1:0-2333 GCA_031428395.1 Gammaproteobacteria bacterium | reverse complement strand
CGCTTACGCGAACTGCCCACCGGCGGCCGCACGCCTTTGCCACATGCCTTACAACTTACCGCAGATACCTTGCGTCGATTTATAAAGCCTTCAGGCCCACAGCCGTTGCTAGTCATTTTGAGCGATGGCAAAGCCAATGTCCCATTGCTCGATACAAACGATGCTTGGCAAGACACGCTCGCCACTGCCGAACAGGTGGCAAATTTTGGCGTCGCCACTTTGGTGCTGGATACCGAAAATAGTTATTTGCGCTTCGGCCACGCCAAAGAATTAGCCGAGGCGTTACATGCGGAATATTTGCCGCTTGAAAACTTATCGGCAGAATCATTGATGTTAACCATCAATGCAAAACTGAATTAAGACGCGTTAGATTTATTCGTCATCTCCGCGAAAGCGGAGATCCAGGCACTTGATATGAACGGTTTCCGCTTTCGCGGGAACGACAGAATTGCATTGAGTAGAGTTCGTTAAAAATCTAAGAAGGAGAAAGGCCGTTGATTATTTGCGTCGGCGCCGGCCCTGGCGACCAAGCTTATCTTACCCAACGCGCTGCGGAATTAATCCGTTCAGCGGATATCGTTGCGGGCTTCGATGCAGTCGTCAATCTAGTGCGCTCCATCATCCCAGCTACCGCGCAGATTATAACCATGGGCTATCGTGACCAAACCGATAAATTACAACACATGGCACATCACCACCACGCCGGAAAAAACTGCGTAGTGGTGTTCATGGGCGATATCCACTTTAGTGGTTTTCAATACTTGGAGCGCGTTGAACGTGCCTGTGGCCATGCGGTGGAAACAGTGCCGGGTATTTCTTCCGCACAAATATTGGCTTCGCGCGGCAAAGTATGTTTTGACGAGACAACCTTTATCACCTTTCATCGTCGCGGTGATTTAGCGCCGTTTAAACGCCATTTGGTGCATGTGTTGGAAGATAATCGCAACGCAATTGTGATTCCTTGCCCATGGGATTTCATGCCCAAAAATATCGCCGCGTATTTGCTAGAGAACGGGGTGTCTTCCGAGCATCCAACCGAGGTGTGGGAAAATCTAACCCAGTGCGAAGCAGAGTGGCGCGGCAAGCTGGGCGATTGCACGGGGGAGTTCACCGACATGAGTATCATGCTTATCCGCACTCTCAACCCCTTAGCAAGTCAGATCGAGTCTGTGACTACGTAATGAACAATATGTTTTCAGATTACGGCATTGTGTTGGCAGGTCATGGCAGCCGTGATGCTGATGGCCTGCGCGAATTCGAAGCATTGGTGGATATCATGCGCAGGCAATCGCCTCAACGCAGCATTACACATGCGTATCTTGAATTCGCCAGCCCGACGATCGACCAAGCGGTTCGCTCGGTCGTCGAATCTGGCTTACAGCGCATTGTCGTTGTGCCCGCCTTGTTGTTTGCGGCAGGGCACGCCAAGAATGATATGCCCAGTGAACTTTCGGCGCTTAAACAAGAGTTCCCCGCAATCGAATTCCACTACGCGGCAGCAATGGATCTTCATCCATTGTTATTGAGCCTCGCTCAACAACGAATTATTGAAGCCGAAGCGCTATCGGCTAAGACTGTGCGGCGCACGGATACGTGTTTGGTGGTAGTCGGACGTGGTACCTCCGATCCAGACGCGAATGCGGATGTGGCTAAATTGGCACGCATGTTAGAGGAAGGAATGGGATTTGGCACATCACTGATTTGTTTCGCTGGCACTGCCAAGCCCTTGGTTGCTGATGGCTTGGCTGCGGCGAGTCGACTTGGATATGAACGCATCATCGTGCTGCCGTATTTTTTGTTTGATGGCGTTCTGGTCAAACGTATCTACGCCGCTGCCGAGGCGCTGCAAGACCAACACGCTGATCGGGAAGTATTAAAGACCACGCATCTGGGGCCACATCCCGATGTCGCCAAAGTCTTTATCGAACGCGCTCAAGAAGGGATCGAGGGGCGCGCCGCGATGAATTGTGCGTTATGCAAATACCGCGTGCAAATCGTCGGCTTTGAAGATCAGCTTGGCTTGCCGCAACAAGGACATCATTTGCATGTTCGCGGTTTGCTTGGCAAGCAAACCGCGAATGTTGATCATACTAAGAATGAATGGAAGCCTTACACACCCCATCCCATAGAGGCGGAAAGTTTTCACATCATCGAAGCGGGTCGTGATTGGTCCGATCTAGCCGATGATGAACGCTTTATCGCGCAACGGTTAGTTCACACCAGCGGTGATTTCGGCATTGTCGAAGATTTGTATTTCTCTCCTGGCGCAGTCCAAACAGGCATACGCGCATTATTGCGCTGCAAGCGCGTCGTCACTGATGTAACGATGGTGC
>JANPPH010000237.1:0-14015 GCA_031428395.1 Gammaproteobacteria bacterium | reverse complement strand
CCTGCTCGACACTGACATCAACATGCACATCGGCAGCTTTGGCCAAGGTTGAAACAGGGTTACCAGTCAACGCAATGAGCGGCGCAGCCAGGCGCTTGATCAAAGGCAAAATCGTGAGGATTTCTTCCGTTTCACCGGAATTAGACAGCGCTAGCACAACGTCTTTGGTAGTGATCATACCCAAATCACCGTGGCTCGCTTCGCCCGGATGAACAAAAAACGCGGGGCTACCCGTGCTCGCTAAGGTTGCGGCGATTTTGCCGCCAATGTGCCCGGACTTTCCCATCCCAAGCACAACTACCCGGCCCTCACAGGCCAAAATAATTTCGCAGGCTTTGACAAAATGCGCATCGATGCGCGAACGTAAAGCCAATACTGCTTTGGCCTCGGTCTCGATCACTGCAAGCCCCAGTTGCTGGAGCTTAAAAAAATCATCGCTTACGGTATCCGTAGCGTGTTGGGTCTTTTGCATTTAATAAGTCTACTTTCGGATGGCACTTGATTCGGGATAACCCAATGACTTCAATGTCAACGCAAGCTGCGGACGCGATAACACCTCGCCTTGCACAACTACTTCGCCATTAACAATCTCAACCCGCACAAAGGTTACACCGGGGAGTTTCCCCAGCCCTTTACGAATGCTGCCCGAACAACTGGCGCATTTGACGTTTTGAACCATGAATCGCTCAGTTTGCATCGTCCCCCCCTTTCGTCACCCATTACAATTAACGATGCATAACTACTTTTTAACATTTATTTTAGTCAGTACCAATAGGGGTATGTTCAAACCCGTCCATCTTCCCTAATTTATACTTATGAATAACTCGCATATTCGGCAACGATGCCCAAAAATATGGCTGCGCCAAACCAATTGTTATTTAGAAACGCCTTGAAACACTTCGCGGGTTCACGATCCTTAATTAAAAATTGCTGGTACGCGGCCAAGCCGCTGGCAACCGTTAAGCCCAGATAATAAGCCAGGCCAAGTTCCATTTGCGTACCAATCAGCACCATGACGGACAACATGGTGATTTGCAAGGCACCAATTATGGCTTTATCTGATTCGCCAAACAAAATGGCCGTTGATTTAATCCCGATTTTCAAATCATCGGGGCGGTCGACCATGGCGTACATGGTGTCGTAAACCGTCGTCCATAATACCGTAGCAATAAACAGCAACCAGGCGCTGCGCGGTAAGCTCGCACTACTTGCGGCATATGCCATCGGCACTGACCAACCAAACGCCATACCCAGTACAATTTGCGGCAAATGCGTGTAACGTTTCATGAAAGGATACAGTGCCGCGAGCAATACCGCGACAAAGGACAATAAAATGGTAAAGGTATCGAGCAATAAAACAACGCCAAAGGCCAACGCACACAGCACTGCGAACAATACTAAGGCTTCTTGCGGCGTAACGCGCCCAGCGGCGAGCGGCCGATCTTGAGTGCGGCGCACATGGCGATCGAAGTCGCGGTCAGCATAATCGTTGATCACGCAGCCGGCTGAGCGCATCAGTATTACACCCAAGGCAAACACCGTCAGCACCAACATATCCGGCTTGCCTGCGCTGGCGATCCAAAGCGCCCATAAGGTGGGCCATAGCAGCAATAGAATGCCAATCGGCCGATCAAGCCTCATCAGTAATGCGTATTGATATAAGCGACTAATCACAAAATACTTTGTCTAACCAAGTTGGGCGATTTCAGGCAGAAAAACTTCGCTGACCAAGAGCGGCTTTCGGTTGAGGAAAAACACCGAGCGGCGTCCCCAGATCGCGGCAGGTTTTCGCAACAAATGCCGGGTGGCGACTGGAAATACAGCATGTCGCGGTTTTAAGCAGGTCACTTCCATTTGGCCCCGCCGCATAGATTTATCGGCAAATAACAGCGCGCCCAAAGGGCGGTTGCCCAAGCGCGCTAAACGTCGACAACGGCCAACCAGCGAACTGACAGGTATAACCGTGCGCGCAAAGACCAGCGGTTTGTCATCGCAGAGTAAATGGACTTGACGCACCCATGCCAGCTCGTTTATCGGCATATCTAAAGCCTGTAGTTCGCTTAAAGTGGGGCGTCGAAAAGCCTGATCCAGCACCTCAACGCGCAACTGCCCTGGGCAGGCGGCTCGCAGCCGTTGGGTCAACGAGCCAGTGTCGAGGAGCCAGCCCATGACCAACAAATCAGGGGTTTGTGCGCGTGAAACTTGCTCCGGTAGGCTCCACCTTGGTTCACTACTTAGATTGCCAATATTAAGCCGCAACGACGAAATCCTGTTAAAATTACACTTTAGCGCAAATTAACATCATACTAATTTGTTTTATATGGGAAAAATCTACAATTCATTAAACATTTGCATAGTCTGATTCTTGCGGCAGCCAGCGGTTAACTATCGGCATTACGTGTTCCGGCCATTGATCCAGCAATAGACGCCCAACACGCTGTATGTCGGCCACCATGCTTTGATCGCGCACTAAATCCGCGATGCGCAACTGCAACACCCCGCTTTGGCGGGTTCCCAATACTTCACCGGGGCCGCGCAATTCCAGATCGCGGCGCGCAATCTCAAACCCATCGTTCGTTTCTCGCATCACCGCCAAACGCGAACGTCCGTGCTCAGATAGCGCGCCATGATACATCAAAACACAACTGCTTTTAGCCGTACCGCGACCTACACGACCACGCAGTTGATGTAGCTGCGCCAACCCTAAGCGCTCCGCATTCTCGATAATCATTAAACTGGCATTTGGAACATCTACGCCTACTTCAATTACGGTAGTGGCCACCAACACGTGGATGATGCCCTCCTTGAACGCCCCCATCACCTGTTCTTTTTCATCGTCCTTGAGTCGCCCATGAATTAGACCAACGGGCAGATCCGGCAGCAGCATACGCAGTAAGTCCGCCGTGTCAGCGGCTGCCTGACACTGCAAGACCTCAGACTCTTCAATGAGCGTACACACCCAGTAGGCTTGATTACCGCCACGACACGCAGCGTGAATACGCGCAATAACTTCTTCGCGCCGAGACTCTGGCATCACCGCTGTTGCCACGGGCGTGCGACCTGGCGGCAGCTCATCAATCACCGAGACATCAAGATCGGCATAGGCAGTCATGGCCAGCGTACGCGGTATGGGCGTCGCAGTCATAGTAAGCTGATGCGGCCAAGTGTTTTCGGCGCGACCCTTTTCACGCAATGCCAAACGTTGATGGACACCGAAGCGATGCTGTTCGTCGATAATAACTAAGCCGAGGCGCTGAAAGTTTACATCGGTTTGAAACAAGGCGTGCGTACCCACCACGAGTTTCGCCTCGCCAGAGGCCACCAATTCTTGCATCTTGCGGCGCGCGGGTTTGCGTTGCTTGCCCGATAGCCATCCCACCTCAATATCGAGAGGTGTTAGCCAATGAGTGAAATTGCGCAGATGTTGTTCGGCCAATAACTCGGTTGGCGCCATCACCGCGACTTGATACCCGGCCTCAATAGCATGCAACGCTGCGGCGGCTGCAACCAAGGTTTTGCCTGAACCCACATCTCCTTGAATCAAACGCAACATCGGCGCCTCTTGCTCAAGATCGCGCACTGCCTCAGCAATCACACGCTGTTGTGCCTTGGTTAAGGTGAAAGGGAGTTGCGCGAATAACTTTGCTTGCAACGTTCCATGAGCCCTCAACACTGGCGCTTTTTGATCGCGCACCTTTTCGCGCACTTGGCGCAAACTCAAATGATGCGCGAGCAGTTCTTCAAATGCCAACCGCTGTTGCGCCGGATGTTGATGCTCTGCCAACTGCGCCAACGGTGCATTTTTTGGTGGTCGATGCAGGTAACGCAAGGCCTCTGCCAAACGTGGAAACTGATATTGAGCCAATACGTCCTGAGGCAACCATTCACGCATTGACGGCAAAAACGTCAAAGCCTGTTCCACTAAGCGACGCAGGGTGGATTGCTGCACGCCCTCGGTGCCCGGATAAATAGGCGTCAAATTTTCTTCGATTGCAGTAGTAGTGACTGCATCATCGCGTAATACGCGATATTCGGGGTGCACCATTTCTAGCGTACCGACGACAGACCTTACTTCACCAAAACATCGCACATGTGCCCCGCTGCTTAACGCATTTTGCTGGCTTGCAGAAAAATGAAAAAAGCGCAATAGCAACACCGCACCGCTAGCATCATGTATATAACAGAGGAGCATCGGACGCTTACCGTGCTTAAGCTCGGTATTGGAGACGTGACCTTCGACAACGGCTTGATCGCCATGGCGCAAACGTTTTATCGGCGTAATCTGAGTCCGGTCTTGGTAACGCAGCGGTACATGCAGAAGTAAATCTTGGATTGTATAAATGTTTAATCGCGTTAGCCGTTTTGCCAAATGAGGCCCCACACCGCGCAGCCGGGTTATCGCTTGCGTGACATCTTGGTCAGGAGCGGACCCGGAATTAGCCGGGCGTTGTGGTGTCCCGCCTGTAGGCATAGCGTTACTTGTAACTTTATAGGATTAAAAAACAGCAGCGTATATTACAACATCTGTCACTGGCGAAGTTCCAGAATTGCATCCATCTCTACCAGAGCGCCTTTAGGTAATGCCGCCACACCGATGGCAGCGCGCGCAGGATAGGGCTCACGCACATAAGTAGCCATAATTTCATTGACCAACGGGAAATGCACCAGATCTGTGAGAAACACATTAAGCTTGACGATATCATCAAGACTACCTCCCGCCGCCATCGCAACGGCCTTAAGGTTCTCAAAGACCTGACGAATTTGCACACGCATATCACCCTCAACGAGCGTCATCGTAGCGGGCGCCAACGGAATTTGCCCCGAGAGATAAACCGTAGTCCCCACTCGAACTGCTTGCGAATATGTACCGATGGCTTTGGGTGCGTCATCGCTATGAATAATGTGCTTAGTCATGGCTATCCTTTTGTTCGATTAATGCGTGCCACTACATCAATAGCACGAATGCGGCGGATAATATTGGCAAGGTGCTTACGGCCTTCAACGTTGATGATAAATGTCAACGTGCTGTACTTGCCATCGCGATCTTCAATGCTGACGTTTTCAATGTTTGCGCCAAATTCTGCAATAGCGGCCGCCACCGTCGCCAAGGCGCCGCGTTGATTCGCCACGGACAAGCGAATTTCAGCTGGAAACTCGCCCTTTATTTCCGCCGACCACTGCACATCGATCCATTTCTCCGGTCGATTACGATACTCTGCAACGTTTTTGCACGATTCAACATGAATGACGATGCCCCGCCCTGCGGTAACAAAACCTAGAATGGGATCGCCAGGAATCGGATGACAGCATTTGGCGTACGTTACCACCATACCTTCGGTGCCTTTGATCGCCAATGGCTCCGGCGGCGTTGTCTTGTCGCCGCGCAACCAGGCTGGCACATAGCGCGTGAGAACGCCTTTAATAGCACCTGGGCGCTTGTCACTACTTCTGGAATTCTTGCCCGTTTTGCCTTGATCGTCCGATTCGCTCATCGCGACTAAGCGTTTCGCCACGACCAGCGCCATGCGATTACCCAAGCCAATGTGTTCAAACAAGCCGTCAAGCTTCACATACCCAAATTCCCGCACGAGCAAATCGACGTGCTCAGACGGCAAGGTCTCTATCGATAGAGAAAACGTGTTTAATGCCTGATCCAAGAGGCGACGCCCTAAACTTACGGCCTCTTCAAGTTTGAGATTCTTTAAATAATTACGAATACTCGCACGCGCTTTACCCGTGACAGCAAAATTAAGCCAAGCAGGATTAGGCCTTGCAGTGACTGCTGTAACAATCTCCACGGTCTGTCCGTTATGCAGCGGTGTACGCAGCGGCGCAAGGCGACGGTCTATTTTCGCCGCGACACAGGCATTACCCACAGCACTATGCACTGCGTAGGCGAAATCGACGGGCGTCGAACCGCGCGGCATTTCTTTGATATCGCCTTTAGGCGTGAAGACATACACCACATCCGGGAAAAGATCGATTTTAACGTTTTCGATAAATTCCATCGAATTACCGGCGCTTTTCTGCATCTCCAGCACGCTGCGCAACCATTCACGCGCACGTAACTCGGCGCCATTACCCGATTTGTCACCTGTCTTATACAGCCAGTGCGCAGCAATGCCAGCCTCTGCTACTTTGTGCATGTCCTCGGTGCGAATCTGCACTTCGATAGGCACACCGTAGGGGCCAAACAAAATGGTGTGCAGCGCTTGATAACCGTTCGATTTCGAAATAGCGACATAGTCTTTAAATTTGCCGGGGACGGGCTTGTAAAGATTGTGAACAATGCCCAGCGCTCGATAACAAGCATCGACAGAATCGACAATGAGTCGAAAGGCATAAACATCGTATACCTCGGCAAAGGACAAGCGCTTGCTCCGCATTTTCTGATAAATGCTATAGAGGTGTTTTTCACGCCCGAGCACTTCAGCGCTCAGACCCTCATGGCGCAAACGCTCGCGGATAGATTCTTCAATTTTGCCAACAATTTCTCGACGGTTGCCACGCGCCTTTCTAACCGCCTCAGACAATACCCGGTAACGCTCGGGGTAAAGCGCGGCGAAACCTAAATTTTCCAACTCAAGTCGGAAGGTGTTCAGGCCTAGGCGCGTAGCGATGGGACAATAAATATCGAGGGTTTCACGCGCAATGCGGCGCCGTTTTTTGGGCGGCATAACACCCAAAGTGCGCATATTGTGCAGTCGGTCAGCGAGTTTGACGAGAATGACGCGGATATCCCGCGCCATCGCCAACATCATTTTCCGCAGGTTTTCAGCTTGTGCCTCGGCGCGGCTCTCGAACTTCACCTGCGCAAGCTTACTAACCCCGTCTACCAGCTCAGCAACTTCCTCGCCAAACTCCTTCGCAAGCTGCTCTTTGGCGGTGGCAGTATCTTCGATAACATCGTGCAAAATAGCAGCGCTGATACTGTGATGATCCATATGCATTTCAGCCAGGATCTTGGCCACCGCCAAGGGGTGAGAAATATACGGCTCACCTGAGACGCGCTGCTGCCCTTCATGAGCGCGCGCGCTGAAAAGATATGCACGATAAACCTCAGCGACCTGTTCCTGCTCCAGATAACTTGAAAGCATGCGACACAGATCTTCGACCAAAAAAGGCGCAGATTCAGGCGCCGTCTGCGGTGCTAACAGATTTTGCGCCGAGTCCATAATTCATTCGACACCAAAAACAGCATTTTACAACTCGTCACGCAACTCGTCGTCCCGCACCCGCGATACCGCCGCATGCTCCTTGGCCTCTACCTCATTCAAAATAGACGGGCCAACCTTGCCGCCAGCGATCTCGCGCAACGCCAACACTGTAACCTTGTCATTTTCCAGGGGCACCAATGCTTCCCTACCATAGGCAAGTTGCCGCGCCCGCTTGCTCGCCACCAACACCAGTTCAAACCGGTTAGCAACGTTTTTCAAGCAATCATCCACTGTGACTCTTGCCATGCTTATGCTCCAAAATGTCAAAAGAGAACAAAAAAGTATACCTTAAGCGCGCTAAGGCGAATAGGAGATGATTGATTTTTGGCGGAATTCTGGTACTTAGCCTGGCAATCTCCGGAAATTTATGGCGCAGACTTGCCGCAACCAAGCTTTAGAATCGCGTATTCTTATGCGCTCGCCTCGAATTCGGTTACCTTTTACTCGGAAATGGGAAGTTATATGACAGAACCAACAATTACCTGCCCAAATTGCAAGACTGCGATCAAACTCACCGAGTCGCTGGCGGCGCCACTGGTTGAAGCCACCCGCAAACAGTTTGAGCAGCAGTTGGCCCAAAAAGACGACGACATTGCCAAGCGCGAGCAGGCCATGCGGTTAAAAGAAAACCAACTCGTCGATGCCAAGAACAAGCTGGATGAGCAGGTAGCCGACCAAGTAGCGGCGCAACTAAGTAAGGATCGCATCAAAATTGCGGCTGATGAAGCCAAAAAAGCGCAACAGGCCTCTGCTTCGGACCTTGAACAGAAAACGCGTGAAGTGGCGGACTTACAGCAAGTACTCAAAAGTCGTGAAGAAAAACTTGCCGAGGCGCAGAAAGCGCAAGCTGAATTAATCAAAAAGCAGCGCGAACTGGATGACGCCAAACGTGAACTGGAACTCACCGTTGAAAAACGCGTGCAAGAAGGCCTAGCTCTCACCCGTCAACAAGCTAAAAAAGAAGCGGAAGACGAACAACGACTCAAGGTCATGGAAAAGGAACAGACCATTACCGCGATGCAAAAACAAATCGAAGATCTCAAGCGTCGCGCCGAACAGGGTTCACAACACTTACAGGGCGAAGTCCAAGAACTTGAGCTTGAAAACCTATTGCGCAGCAAATTCCCTTTCGATGCGATCGAACCCGTGCCTAAGGGCGAATATGGCGGCGATGTACTGCACCGCGTTGTCGGCGCAGGCGGCCAAGCTGGCGGCACCATTTTGTGGGAGTTCAAACGCACCAAAAACTGGAGCGACGCCTGGCTAGTAAAACTTCGCGGCGATCAGCGAACCGCAAAAGCGGAAATCGCCGTCATCGTCAGCCATATTTTACCGAAAGGCGTTGAAACCTTCGAAATGATAGAAAACGTCTGGGTAACACACCCCCGTGCTGCACTGCCCATGGCGATGATTTTGCGCCAATCGTTACTCGAACTTGCGCTCGCGCGGCAGTCTTCCGAAGGCCAGCAAACCAAAACCGAAATGGTCTACCAATACCTCACCGGCCCACGTTTTCGTTTGCGCGTAGAAGCCATCGTCGAAGCCTTCTCCACCATGCAGGAAGACCTCGACAAAGAAAGAAAAGTCATCATGAAGCAGTGGGCTAAACGCGAAGAACAAATCATGCGCGTGATGGGCGCGACAGTGGGCATGTATGGCGATTTGCAGGGGATTGCGGGGAAATCGCTGTTGGAAATTGAGGGGTTGGAGTTTCCGGCCCTTGAAGCAAACAACGAACCGTCCAAGACGGTGACAAATGAATAAGCCCAGATTTTCCACGCCTTGCCCTGCACCCAATGGGTCGCACTGCGCATGCCGTTCACTGCCGTTTCTAGGGTGAACGGCCTCGGAAAATCAAAGCCGGTGACGACGCATGACCCACAGGGCAAAAATTTCCGCAATCACCGCCAGGATGAAGCGCGCGGCGAACAACCACATGATGCCCAGATGTTGCCATAAGAGTCCGCCCAGTATCGGTCCCAGCGCCTCACCTACGGATTGCGCCGTGTCGAGGTACGCGATTTTCTTGCCGCGCTGTTGCTTCTCGCTTTTGCGCGCGGTGTCCGCGATGAGCGCACCCCAGGCGGGTCGAAACGCGGCCTTACCCGCTTCGTCGATGAGCCGTGCAGTCATAAAGCCGGCGAAGCCTGGAAACAGCGCATAAATCACTGACGATCCCGCGTTAGCAAGTGAGCGTAGCGATAACACCAAGGTGCGGCTGAAGGTGTCTGCAAGCCAGCCAAATATCGGGGCGGAAAACACAATCATCAGCGTCGACAATGCAAAAATGACACTGGTCTCGGCTTTGCTCAGATGCGCATATTCGGTGGCGATAATTGGAAACAGTTGGGTCAACATGCCACCGGTCAAAGCCATCAAAACACCGAGGCAGGCATAGTCCCACCACTTCGCCGCTTCGCCTTCATTGTTATCGGGGTTGGGTTTTGATTCGGTATCGTCGGCGACAGTGCGTGTTTCACGCGCATACCGCGCGACGATGATAAACGCGATGATCGAGGTTGCGACGGCAAACAGAAAAACAGAAGGGTAGTGATCGTTGGTCCAGGTGAGCAGCAGACCCGCCACTAAAAAGCCTAGTGCCGCGCCCAATTCTCGCGCCGTACTGTACCAGCCAAATGCGGTCGCCATGCGTTTTTCTGCACCGTGTTCCGCAATCAGGAAGGCGGCGACTGGATCGCGCGCGGCGGTGGTCACGCCGTGCAGAAAACGAATGAGAAATAGTGCCCAGGGCGTGGTGGCGAATACGAACAGCACGCCGACGACGCAGCGTCCGGCGATCGACCACAGAAAGACTTTTTTCTTGCCGTAACGATCCGCCGCAATACCCATGAGTGGCTTGAAAATGACGGCCGCCACCAGCCGCAAGGCCGCCAGCACACCCACCTCGGTGTAGCTCATGCCCAACGACAAGGCGAAGAACGGCAGCGCGAAGGTAATCACGCCGAAACCCAGGCGGGCGATAAATCCTTCGGCGATGACCGCGGTGAGGCTGGGGTTGCGGGTTAACCGTTCAAGAAACTGCGGCAATGGCATCGTGTTGTTCGGCGTATTCCAGAATGTAAGCGGACAGGTATTTCGCCGCGTTGGGAACGCCGACAAATCCGGGGAAGAAGTTCACATCGATGACGAGCAGGCCGCAATCGGTATCGATGCAATCGATGCCGTACACATGCAGTCCGAACAACTGGCCGATGCGCAGCGCAATCCTTCGCAGGTAATCGTCGACCTCAACCGGCGTGCCCAATTTGTCCTCGTAACTGTGAGCGGGGAACTTGCGGCGCAACGCGAATACCTGGTTGCCGATGACATAAACTTTCAAGTCCTCGCCGGAGTTGCTGTGGTATTCCTGGACGAAATGGCCGCCGCGTTCACCCGCTTCGGGCAAGCCCTCGCGGTCATGAAATATCCGGATACCCTCGCCATAGGAGCCACGATGTGGCTTGACGATCAGTGAATTGCACAACGCGTCGAACGCCTGTTTCAGGTCGCCGGCCACGAAACTGCGCGCGGTGGGAATTTGGTTCTCCAAAAGCCGTTGCGTGACGCGCACTTTGTCCTGCACCAGCGTGCTGGCGGGGAAGGTGTTGAGCAGGTTAGCGCCTTGATCATGGAGTATGCCGGCCAGCGACAAGCCAAGTTCGATACCGGGGCGAAGCACGTACAGATCAAGCGTCGGGCGGACGGCACTGAGGTCGATGAGTTGCTCCTCGGGTACGATCTTTTGAACCTGCACGCCTTTTTGTCGCAGGCGTTTGAATACATCGTCCATGACCGGAGTGGAATGTGCGTATTCAGCGCACTTCGTTAAGAAGCCTATTTTCACGATGGACGACTCCTGCATTGAGTTGGGGGAACGGACTGCTTAGTCGACCCCGACTCCTGCAGTGCGTAGCTTATATAATCCGTCAGCGATTTACTACCGAATTGTTGCGCCCGATTTATCCTAAAAACGGCAGTTAACCCGTTGATTTTTTTGCCAACAAGACTGGCGACCCCGCCGTGGCGAGCATAAATTTCTCGAACGCACGGGCGAGGATGGCGCGCAGTCGTTGAGTATCCGTCAACTGCTCCGCAGTGGTTTTCAGTACGTTCAGGAAGGCGGCCAGATTGGTCAGTACAGCTTGTATGGCCGCCTGCTTGGCGTGCGTGCAGGTGATGGTCAATGCCTATTAAGGCTTCAAGGATCTCTAGTTTAGTTTTCTTGGAAAAAGCTATACCTGGCGCTTGCTCTCCCTCTCTAAGAGTGGTGTCTTCAAGAAGAATATCGTTGCGCAAAATTCAATCCTTTCTGAATCCTCAATACAAAATCATTAGAATGTAACTCCAGCCCTCTATCACCCATTTGGCCCTGACACGGCAATGTGTCAGAAATATTTCAAATTGTTGACGGACACAAAAGTATCACGGCGTTAAATTTTCTGTATATATGGAACATCCGCAACCTGGTACGTTAAAACAACCTGGCTCTTTCCAATTACCCACGAGATCAACGAGATCGACTGGAAACGCGGTTTATTGCCCGAAAAAAATCGGTTCGCAGAACATTTGATTGCCTTTATCAAAAAACCCACCTTAGAGGCTTTCTATCCAACGGTATTTGGGACATGCGCCGCGCATTCTATTGGCGATTGGAAAGAATCGTTACGCCAAGCATCGGTGACGCACAAAATCACACATTTCGAGCCGGCTACCACCAGTCACCCGCAATCCCTCCTCCATTCACATAAGCATAAACCGAAGTAGCAGCAGCTAAGGCTTCGGGGCACTATTCGTTGCCTTGCAGCCTACAATGGCGGTGCGCCGAGAATACTATTATGAAAAAGAAAGCACTGATTACTGCGATGCTTCTAGCTTTTGCAATATCCACACCGGTGGTCGCGAAAGAAAAAAAGCGCAAAAAATCTAGCGGGCAAGCGCAATCATCTTCAGCAGTAGTTGATGAAGCGCCAGCAGAGCTGCCGCAAGAGGAAAAAAAGCCTGCGAAAGCCCCGGAGATAAACGTCAAAGCGGGGGCATCGCTGCAAACCGATCTGCGATTTCATTCGTACCCCAGCGATACGCCTTTTAGCAAGGACGATCACGTTGCGAATTTTGACATACGTCGAGCGCGGGTTGATGTCAGCGGTGACGTGGGTGAAACCTATAGCGGCAAGCTAGGCGTTGAGTTTGCTACTGGCGCTAAGTTGAAAAATGCTTATATCAACTATAAAATTTTTGAGCCTGCGCAAATCCAAGTTGGGCAGTTTAGTGTGCCTTTTGGCAATGAAGCGATGGGATCGTCGATGGCGCAAGAGTTTATCGAAGATAGTAGCGCAGCTAAGGCCATTGATCCGGGTAGTGATCGCGGCATAATTCTTCATGGCGATGCCTTTGATGGCATATTGGCTTATGACACAGGTTTCATGAACGGCACGGGTGAAAATGTTGCTGACAACAACGACTCGATGGATTTTGTCTTGCGCACTGTGGTGGGTTCAGCGAAAGACAGCGACAGCTTTTTCAAGTACTGGCTAGGCTTTTCCTTCAACTCAGGATCACAAACAGCCGTGGACGGTGATTCAATTAAAATTGCCACCGAAACGGCAAGCGGCACTACCCTATTTAAAGCAGCTTGGCCGGTAGATCAACAATATTCCAGAACACGCTATGGCTTTGATGCAACGACGTTGCTTGGCATAGGCATGCTCAAATTTGAATATCTATTTGCAAACTACGATTTCACAAAATCGGCAACACTCAGCGGCGGCAATCTCATGGCGAGCATATTTTTGACGGGCGAGCAACGCGCGGTCAAAAACAGTTTTTTTACCAGTCAGACGGTGGAATCGCCTTTGGATTTTGAGACCGGTGGCTTCGGTGCAATCGAATTAACAACGCGTTATTCATGGTTTAACGCAGACTCCGCCTTCTTCACCACCAACGGCCTTTTTGATGGCTGGGAAGCGGTTTCTGCTACTAAGTACACCGACAGCGGTTTCGCGCTGACGACGGGATTGAATTGGTATCCCGAACAAAAAGTTCGCATTATGTTTAATTGGGTGAATACTTTTGCTTCGAAGCCAAAAAATATTGATGCGCCTGCCGAAGGCGCTAAGGGCGCAAAACGCATCGAGCAAGCGTTCTTATTTCGTTTCCAGCTCGCACTGTAATAATCTAAAGGAACTGCGGGTAAATTCCAAGCCCGTTTATTGACCACCCAAAGGAGACATTAATGCGCACCATACTTAATTTTTTATGGTTCATTCTTGGCGGCGTGTTTATGGGCCTGTCGTGGTGGTTCTTCGGCTTAATTGCCTACATATCCATCATCGGCATTCCTTGGGGTAAGGCGTGTTTCGTGATTGGTCAATTCACTTTTTTCCCCTTTGGTAAAGAAGCGGTCAGCCGCCGGATGCTCAGTCAAAAAGATGATATCGGCACTAGCCCACTGGGAACAGTGGGTAACGTCATATGGTTTCTGTTTGCAGGTATTTGGCTGGCAATCGGCCATGTCGTGTCGGCGCTATTTAACTTCGTCACGATCATTGGCATTCCATTTGGCATTCAACACTTAAAGCTCGCAGGTATCGCACTTGCCCCAATTGGTAAAACTATTGTCACGAAGGAAATGGCGGCGGCAGCAAGAAAGATGGATGCCGAGGACACCGTAGCGTCTTTGCGTAAAAACGGTTAACACTGACGCACGCGTAACCTGGGTTTTCTATCTGACCTCGAAGCCACTGTTCATACTTCGCCGCTGCGGCATACGTAGAATTAGCGGGTTTTTGGCCAACGTCT
>JANPPH010000236.1:0-4789 GCA_031428395.1 Gammaproteobacteria bacterium | reverse complement strand
CTAAAGCCAAGGCAACTACCTGATCGGCAAAAGCAGTAAAATCGTCGCCCTTAGCAACGAAATCGGTCTCGCAATTCACTTCCACCATTGCTGCCTGCTTAGCGTCATGGCTAACACTCATGACCACTGTGCCTTCCGCAGCAATTCGGCCTGCCTTTTTATCGGCTTTGGCAAGACCAGACTTACGCATTAATTCAATAGCGGCTTCAATGTCGCCGTTGGTCTCGGTCAATGCCTTTTTGCATTCCATCATGCCGGAACCGGTTCGCTCGCGCAGTTCCTTCACTTGCGCTGCTGAAATAGCCATAGCAAAACCTCTTATTATAAATAAAATTCGATCTGTGGATTACTGTAGATGAGGACTGGCACTTGGCGCCAGCCCTCATCAGTTCCTTATACTTGGGCGTCGTCTGCATCCGCAGCGGCTACATCAACATCCACGCCAGCGCCATCAACGGATTTTCTACGCGGCTTGATGGATTTTTTGACCAAGGGTTTTGCGCCTTTTTTGCCGAGTGGCCTTTCGGTCTCAACACCCGCTTCATCAAGCTCGACAAATTCGTCAGCGGGGCCCACAGACGTCATGATTATCGATCGACCTTCAATGATGTTATCGGCGGCGCCGCGAGCATATAAGGCGATGGCTCGACCCGCATCGTCGTTGCCCGGAATAACATAATCTACGCCTTCCGGGCTGCAATTGGTGTCAACCACACCGACCACCGGAATGCCTAATTTTCTCGCTTCGCTGATTGCAATTTTTTCGTTGCCAACGTCAATCACGAATAAGGCATCTGGCAAACCAGGCATAGCTTTGATACCGCCCAAACTCGCTTCAAGCTTAGTCAGCTCTCGGCTACGCATTAACGCTTCTTTCTTCCTGAAACGATCCATGCCGCCTTCAGTGGCCAGGGCTTCTAGATCGCGCAAGCGCTTAATTGACTGCTTAATCGTTTTGAAGTTGGTCAGCGTACCACCCAACCAGCGCTGGTTAACATAAGGCATACCACAACGCTTCGCTTCATCGCGGATAACATCGCGGGCTGCACGCTTGGTGCCCACAAATAAAATTGTGCCCTTTTTTGAGGCTAAACGACCAAGGAAATTCATTGCGTCGTTGTACAAAGGCAGGGTTTTTTCTAGGTTGACAATGTGAACGCGGTTACGGTCCCCGAAAATATAGGGGGCCATTTTGGGGTTCCAAAAACGGGTTTGATGGCCGAAGTGAACACCGGCCTCGAGCATTTCGCGCATAGATACAGCTGTAGACATAAAAAACTCCTAGTAGGGTTTAAACCTCCATGTGCCCGCATGTATAAACCCGGCTTCCCAGGCACCCTATACACGTGTCGGCACATGTGCGGATTTAGGTGGACAAAATAATTAAAGAGTTAAGCAACAACAGAACGTATTGATTTGCCTGTCTTTATCCCACCTCTCGCTGCAATTCGTTCAATTTACCGCGGGCGAGACAAATAATCGACAAAAATCTACGCAGACCGTAGCCCGGCTTTATACCATATAAGGCCGCTCACCCACAATCACAACTACGCCCTTAAGCGCCCGCGGAATCAAGAAATCCTAGCCTGAGAAGTGGACTTAGCCTGGCTTAACGGAGCTGCGGCTAGCCCTGAGCCTTACTTATCGGTAATATGAACTCATTACGCTACTCTATGGTTCGGTCTTCAAGAAAGGCAAAGGCTTGTCGCGAAACGGCAGTTTGCGTGGCGAGATGACGCAAAAGCTTTTTTTACCTTATTTTTAACCGTTTGGGATAACGATGACCGTTAATATTAAAACATCTGCAGAAATCGACAAGATGCGCCTCGCTGGGCGTTTAGCCGCCGATGTCCTGAAAATGATTGCGCCTCATGTCAAAGCGGGCATCACCACCAATGAACTCAATGACATTTGTCACGAGTATATTGTCAATGTTCAGCAGGCTATTCCCGCACCGCTTAATTACCATGGCTTCCCTAAATCTATTTGCACCTCTATCAATCACCAGGTGTGTCATGGCATCCCGAGCGATAAACAGCTCAAAAATGGCGATATCATTAATGTCGATGTGACCGTCATCAAGGACGGCTACCACGGCGATACCAGCAAGATGTTTTTCGTCGGCGAGCCTTCTTTGATAGCACGGCGCGTCACCCAAATTAGTCATGAATGTCTGGTGATTGGGATCGAAATGGTGAAGCCAGGGGTTCAACTTGGCGATATCGGTTATGCGATTCAACACCATGCCGAGGCGCACGATTGTTCTGTGGTTCGGGAGTATTGTGGCCACGGCATCGGCCAGGTATTTCACGAGGAACCGCAAGTACTGCACTATGGCTCGCCGGGCACTGGATTGGCGCTGGAGCCGGGCATGATATTCACCATTGAGCCGATGATAAACGCAGGCAAACGTCACGTGAAATTGCTGCCCGACCAGTGGACGGTGGTGACTAAAGATCACAGTCTATCGGCACAATGGGAGCACACTATCGTGGTTACACCCACAGGTTTTGATGTGCTGACGAAGTATCCCGACGATGCAATTTAACATTCCGCGCTAGTGTTCTGCGTCGCCAATATGGAGCAAACAACGCCGAGGGATAGTCGCCTGGAGCAGGTTACGCGCTGTCCGCAAGCACTTTCCGGCGAGCAACTCAGATACGCGTTAGGTGGTACGCCTTTCCGTACCATTTTGTGCAGTCCGCTACTCTGAGGGTGGCTATGTGAATACCTCAGCGCTCATCGCCCTCGACAAGCATAGCCTGCATCAAGCGCTCGCCGCCGGCACCGACACTCCGGTCAAGTTATATCGCAATGCCCTACAGTCCGCCAACAATGCCCTCAAAGAGCGTTTTCTGACCGGCGACGATGTGGCCAAACTCGTCCATCTACGCACCCGCTTCGTGGATGAACTGCTTGAGGAGGCATGGCATCTCCATGCCCGTGAAACACCTGACCTTCAGGATCTCGCATTAATCGCAGTCGGTGGATATGGGCGCGGCGAATTACATCCGGGCTCAGACATTGATCTCCTCGTGTTGCTACCCACCAATGATGCCGAACTTTATCGCAGTTTTATTGAGAAATTTTTAGCTTTTTTATGGGATATCGGACTGGAGGTGGGTCACAGCACTCGCTCCGTCGATGAGTGTGCGGCCGCGGCAAAAATCGATATCACCATCGCCACCAATCTGGTGGAAGCGCGCTTACTGCATGGCCCTACGGCGTCATTTGGAGCCTTACTTGAAGCGATTGGCAGCGAGCAAGTATGGCCAAGCCGATCTTTTTTTGAGGCGAAATGGCAAGAACAAATCGTTCGCCATCACAAATATAACGATACCGAATATAACCTCGAGCCTAACGTAAAGGAAGGCCCTGGAGGGTTACGCGATATTCACGTCGTCGCTTGGGTCGCAAAACGGCATTTCGGTGCAAAAACTTTGCACGATCTTGTGACGCGGCATTTCTTAACCGAGAACGAATATAACGTTCTCATGGATGGCCAAAGCTTTTTATGGAAAGTTCGCTTTGGTCTTCATACACTCACGGGGCGTCGCGAAGATCGTTTGCTGTTTGACTACCAGCGAACCTTGGCCGCACAATTCGGTTATCAAGATCGCGATCACCGCTTAGCCGTTGAGCATTTCATGAAGGATTATTATTGCGCCATCATGGAATTAAGCCGTCTCAATGAAATGCTATTACAGTTGTTTCAAGAGGCCATCTTGTATGCGGATGACCCCATCGACGCGACGGTGATCAACAAGCGTTTTCAAATTCGCAAGGGATTTATCGAAGTTCGGCATCCGAATACTTTCAGCCGTTACCCGTTTGCGCTGCTAGAAATGTTTTTGATATTGCAGCAACATCCCGAACTAAAAGGGGTGCGCGCAGCGACCATTCGCGCCATTCGCGATCACCGTCATTTAATTGATGACAGCTTTCGCGCCGACCTTCGCAACCGAAGCCTATTTATGGAAATATTGCGCCAACCCGCGGGGATCACCCATGAGTTACGGCGGATGAATCGTTATGGTTTATTAGCAGCCTATCTGCCGGCGTTCGGAAAAATCGTCGGCCTTATGCAATATGACTTGTTTCATGTCTACACCGTTGATGAGCATATTTTGCGCGTCGTGCGTAATTTGCGGCGCTTTACGGTGGCGGAATACAAACGCGAGTTTCCGCTGTGCAGCGAACTTATTGAGCGCATTCCAAAACTGGAAATTCTTTATCTTGCAGGCCTTTTTCATGACATGGCGAAAGGCCGTGGCGGTGACCACTCGAGTCTTGGCGCGCAGGAGGCCATCGATTTTTGCTTAAGGCACGGCATGAGCATGTACGATGCGCGCTTTGTAGGCTGGTTGGTGAAGCAGCATTTGATTATGTCATCCACTGCGCAACGCCAAGACATCAGTGATCCTTTTGTGATTAGCACTTTCGCTCTCCAGGTTAGTGATCAGATCCACCTCGATTATCTTTATTTGCTAACCGTGGCTGATATCTGTGGAACCAGTCCTAGTTTATGGAATAGCTGGAAAGATGCTTTACTGCGCGAACTTTATAACAGCACTAAGCGGGCGCTTCGACGCGGTTTGGAAAACCCGATTGACAAAGTCGATCGAATTCTCGAATTGCAAGACCAGGCGCGTGAGTTATTAAAACACTACGCCATCGCTGGACCAGACACTGATTTGGTGTGGCGAAATTTCAGCGACGACTATTTCCTGCGTCATTCCGCCGATGAAATTGCGTGGCATACACAAGCTATCGTCGACTGTCAGGCGAC
>JANPPH010000235.1:0-4322 GCA_031428395.1 Gammaproteobacteria bacterium | reverse complement strand
GTTTCATTTGGCACAGGTACATTATCGCCTGGGACACTACGCCGAAGCGGAGCGCGCCCTTGATGAAATAAAAGGCCCACTGCTTGGAGAATTAGGGCCGCGTCGAACCCTGCTCACCGCCAATGTATACCTTGCTCAAGGTAAGTACCCCGCGGCAATCGCTGTTCTTAAGTCGCTCAAAGGAAAATCCATTTGGCACCTTTATGCACGCTACAATTTAGGCATTGCCTACATTAAAAACCGGCAGTTTCAAGAAGGCGAAGCCTTACTCGACCAGATAGGCGGCCTACCCAGCCGGGAACGCGAAATATCAGCACTACGCGATAAGGCCAATTTAGCGCTTGGATACATGCATCTGAAACAAAAACACCAACAGGAAGCGATTAACTATTTTGAAAAAGTAAGGTTAAAAGGCCAATTTTCCAACCCAGCATTGTTCGGCATGGGACAGGCCTACGCCGAACTAAATCAATTTGAAGCCTCGCTGAAGTATTGGACTGCATTGCGTGAACGTACGACATATGGCGCAGCAGTCTTTGAATCGCTGCTGGCGGTTCCTGCGGCCTTTCTCCAACTTGGCGCGCATAAACAAGCCTTGGATGACTATCAATACGCCAACGCCGTATTCAAAGCCGACATTGCCCGACTCGACGCAGCAATTACCGGCCTCAGTTCACAGCGTTTGCTCGAGGAGTTGTTACAATCAAGTATCGCAAACAAGGCACCAGATCGACGCTTTAGCCGGGAACTTCCGAGTGTATTCAAGCAACACTATCTGACCGAGTTTTTAGCCAGCCACGAATTTAACGAAGCGCTAAAAAACTACCAAGATGTTCACTTTCTGCAACAACATTTAGATAGCAAGGCAGAATCGCTTAATATGTTAGAACAGATTCTCCATGCTCGTACCACAGGCTTTAATGAACAGTTACCAAAAGTCGTTGCTCAATCAGCTTCTTTACTCAACGACCAGGTACAAGATCGTTTCAACAGCCTGGCACAACGGTTAAATGAAACCGAGACGACACGCGGAATCGAACAACTAGCAACTAGCGACGAGCAATTGCAGTTACAACACTTGAATACATTTGGGGAAAAACTCAAGGCATTACCAGAAGGCGAACAACGCCAGATGCTGCATGGCAAATCTGAACTATTCCGTGGCGTACTGCAGTGGCGTTTGGACGCTGCCTACTCTTCGCGCCTGCAAGGCACAAAGCAATCTCTCGCGACACTCCAGCAGGCCATCGTCGAGACGGGTAAACGGTACCAGGCGCTTGATAGTGCAAAGCAAACTAATCCGCAAAGCTTTCTTCTTTATCAACAGACCATTGCCGCTAACCGCGCCCAAGTCATCGAATTACAACAGCGCACAGCCATCGTCGCCGATCAGCACGAAGCCTATATTCAACGCCTTGCCACTGCACGCCTTTTACAACAAAAACAGCGATTAGAGGGCTATATACACCAAGCCAACTTTGCTATTGCGCAGATTTATGACATTGCCGCAACGACGGGCGAAAAGGAATAGCGCGCTACATGCGCTACAAGTACCCATTCGCACGCAGCCAAGGAGTTGAAATCACCAAAAGAATACCCAAGGCGAACGGCACAACAATCACCGCAACCACTATCAATGCTTCTTTTTTAACCATTTTCCTACTGCATTATTTGATGGATCAAATAGCCAATTCCAAGTTTCCACTATAACAGACATTGTCCTACTGGGCTTGAACCCAGATTTTCCATTAACACTCTACTGCGGCCGCACAACGCACTGAATCTGCGCGAGAAAAGATGAAAAACAGTCTGTCACCGTAGAGTGACTACGCTTTCGACTGTTTTTTTTCTTTTCTCGCCCCTCTTCAGCACCTTGCGCACCCTCGCTACGAGGCTAACGGAAAATCTGGGTTGAAACCCACTTTCGGGCCTTTACGGTGCGCTTTTGCAGGGCAAAAA
The DNA here is from genome assembly GCA_031428395.1 of Gammaproteobacteria bacterium. Taxonomy (GTDB): domain Bacteria; phylum Pseudomonadota; class Gammaproteobacteria; order JAADHS01; family JAADHS01; genus JANPPH01. The sequence goes on along the minus strand of JANPPH010000235.1, from coordinate 2,363 downwards.
GGACTGCTTCTGTAGGAAGTGCATTTTCTACAGATGCCTATGTTTTGTTGGGAATCGCCCTTATGGACGCCGAGTAACAGCGTCGATTAAATTGAAGCTTTCGTGTGGCCTCGGCGGTGTATGTCGCCACCCTCCCCCTAATTAAAAGCGACAGTAACAATGAAACCAACAGCGTATGGATCTAAACGCTTCGCCCTAATTCTGGCGGTAGTATCTTCCATCGCCGTAACCAGCTGCCAAGACAACACTAACCCACAAGATCCGCAAAGCACCGACCGCGCACTTGTCTCGCCTCAGAAAAAGCAGCTGATCGTTCAATGCACAAGTGCTTGCACATCGGTTGCCGATTTCATCACGTCAGTAGGCGGTGAGGTGACTACTCGCTACAACAACGTCCAAGCTCTGGCTGTTACCTTACCCGCTTCACAATTAGCGGCGCTGGGACGGCGTTCCGATGTTCGGGCGATCAGGAAGGATGTGACGACCAAAATCCCCAAACCCATTTCGCCCCTGCACATTGCGGCGAATGAGGTACAAGTTATTACCTCAATTGGCGAAGACCTATCCAAAGTCATCTCGGCACTCCCAGCGAATTACGACTTTAATCACGCTCTAACGGGCGTTGAAGCCTTGCACAAAGCCAATCATTTTGGCGAAGGCATTGTGGTAGGGCTAATTGACACGGGATGCGCCAATAACGCGGAAAAAGTCGCGTCCCTCGCGGGCTCAATTATTGGCGGTGAAAATTTTGTACCCATCACTGACGAACCTTCCGCCACCAGCACGCTAAACGATCCGCACGGTACTTGGGCTGCAACCATGATTGCAGCGCACGGCGCAGTGGTGCTTAACAATACTTCAAAACTCCTCGCCGCCTTAAAGCGGTATGCACCAGAAAGCGTCACCGCCGTGAATGCCACGCAATCTTCCGTGCCCTTAATTGGCGTTGCACCCAAAGCCAATTTATATTGCCTAAAAGTGGCCGGTGTTACCGAGGATGGCTTTCCCGGCTCGCGCGTGATTGCAGCAATGGACCGCGTCCTCACGCTAAAACGAAATTTCGATGCAGGCCTCCCGCCCACACCCGTGTCAGGGGATGGCAGCGAAGAAAACCCTTTCGTTTACGATGCGCTTAACATCCAAGTGGTTAACTTAAGTCTCGGTGGGCCTACGCTTTATGCCGCCCGCGAGGTAGAAGATCTACTCACGATTGAGATGCTAAAGCAAGGTATTGTTGTCACGGTATCGGCTGGCAATGAAGGCCCTGCCGCCATGACTGGCTCAAGCCCAGGCACAGGTATAGGCGCCTTGACCGTGGGCGCGGCAAGTGAAGCCACGCATGAAAGAGTGCTGCGTGAACTTCAATTTGGCCCCGACCAAGGCCTACTATTTAGGCCAACAAGCCATGTACAAACAGCAGACTTCAGCTCGCGTGGGCCAACCGCCGATGGCCGCATTGATCCTGATGTTATAGCCAACGGCGTCGCCGTACTCACGCAAAGCGCAAGCGGCAATGTTGCGTTGGTGTCAGGCACGTCGTTCTCGTCACCCACGACGGCAGGCGCTGCCGCTTTGCTAATAAAAGCCATTGCAAGCGCTTCGTCAATACAGCTGCGCAATGCCCTTATTGCCTCTGCCAATGCAACGTTGCTGGGGGACAAATCCAGCGCCATAGACCAAGGCGCAGGATTTATCGATATTCCCAATGCGCTAAAGTTACTGCAAGCCGGCGCTGTCGATAACACCCCGCCAACTCTCACCTCACCCTCGTCTAGCGTTAAGCAAAATATTGAGCGCCTTGGCTTTGAAGTGCTGAATATTGGAGATGAGGACAAGTATTCCCGCGAAGTGACCCTGGTCCCAGGCGAGGTCAGCCACTTCTTTATCCAAGCTGATGAGGGAACCAAAAACTTTGAGTTGCATATCGACGATATCGAACCTGCTCTACCGACTAACGAGCAAAATAAATTATTCGGTGATGATCTGATCGTTACTGTTGTCGACGCACCCACTTCTTACAATGACACGCGCCTATTTGAACTGGTTAAAGACTCAAGTACATTTAACATCCCGACACCACAAACGGGTATCGTCCGCGTCGCAGTGATGGGCGATTGGACGAATGCAGGTCCGATCTCCGCTAAGATTACCATCAAGGAGTCTCGCACTGAGCCTCGCCGAGCCACGTTCTCTGGCACATTACTGGATGAAGAGATCGATCAGTTTACTATCACCGTTGCGAAAAATACCAAGCAACTGCAATTACAACTTGAATGGGACGCGAATTGGGGATCCTATCCTAGCCACGATCTAGATCTCGTTTTAGTGAACCCGAACAATGAGTTCATCTTTGATGCGGCGAC
>JANPPH010000234.1:0-3287 GCA_031428395.1 Gammaproteobacteria bacterium | reverse complement strand
TTAAAGTCGGGTGCATATCCTCCGATAAAGAGACAGGTGCAAAGGCCTTTCTGTCTATTTGAAGATTTTGCGCGGCAACAGGTGGACAGTAACAGGGTGACTTAGGGTTTCCGTCATCAAAAATATTAACTTGTTTTAACGGATCGAATGACTCTTCGACTCAAACTGTTTTTGGGGATTTTCGCGTTTTTTAGCGTGATGTTGTCCTTTTTCGGCTACGTAGCCAACAACGCCGCAACGTCAGCCATAGCAAAAAGCGAATTGGGGTTATTGCAAGACATATCGGGCGCGCTAGTTCGTGGATTGAAAGGCAAAACCGACCCTACGGCACTGCACGCGGAATTAGAACGGTTTGCCACCTCAAATATTGACATCGCCGTATTATCCAAAAATCGCGAGGTCTTGGATGAGACCAAGAACATCCAACTGCCGCAAGCCCTGCACAAACATTTCATTAGCGATCCCATTTTTGGTGCTACGCGTCTCGACGTTACCAATTACTTCTGGCTCCTCACTCCGCTGCCTAACTCTCCCTTGTGGATACGGCTCGTACGCGCGGAACCTGTTGGGCTTAATGATACCCCGCTGTTCCAAGGGCTTCGCTTGCCGTTTCTATTCGCGGTAATCATCGTACTCGTCACGGCGCTTTGGAGTGCGATTTACGTGGCTGCTTTGCTGAAAAATTTAGCTGTGCAGCGCGAAAAAATCGCCCACCAGGCATTGCACGATAATCTCACCGCTCTGCCTAACCGTTCATTAATGAATGACCGGCTGCAAAATGCCATTCATATTGCACAGCGCGAAGGCGGCCAAATTGCACTGCTGTTTATTGATCTCAATAATTTCAAGGACATTAACGACACCTTGGGCCACCATTTTGGTGATCAATTGCTGGTCGAAATTGCGAATCGTTTAACGTTGCGTGTGCGTAAATCGGATACATTGGCGCGTCTGGGCGGTGATGAGTTCGCTGTGGTTTTGCGCAACATTGACATCGACAATACTCGCGCTATGGCGCGCAAAATCGCCGCGGAAATTGAACGTTCATTTGAAGTTGAGGGTAATCGCCTGTTTTTATCCGCTAGCATTGGCGTCGCACTGTACCCAATTCACGGCGACACCGCCACGGCATTGGTTCAATCTGCTGATGTGGCCATGTATGCGGCGAAAAAATCCGGCGGCGGTTTGGTGGTGTACAGCGCCGAATTGGACGCCTACAGCCGCGAAAAGTTGATTTTAGGCAATGATCTTAGAGCGGCTATTGAACAACACCAGCTAAGCGTATTTTATCAACCTAAGGTTGATATTGAAGGAAAGCGCCTCATTGGCGCCGAAGCATTGTTACGTTGGAAACATCCTCACTTTGGTTTCGTTCCGCCGGATAAATTCATCGCCATAGGCGAAGACGCAGGATTAATGGGTGCGATTACCGAGTGTGTCCTAGACATTGCCTTTCGCGAGTTTGGCGAATTCATTAGCGACTCTTCGGGCGCAACCTTGGCAGTCAACTTATCCGCCTGTAGCTTGCAAAGCACGGAACTCGCTAAGCTGCTGATGACGGCGATTAACAAGTGGAACATCGATCCTACTCGGGTTATCTTGGAAATCACAGAGAGCGCTATGATGGCAGATCCTGCGAATGCATCGGATGTACTCAATGCAATCGCAGACATAGGCTTCAATATTTCTCTGGACGATTTTGGCACAGGCTACTCATCGCTAGTAAATTTACGCCGTCTACCGGTGCAGGAAATTAAAATCGACCGTGCATTTGTTATGGGTATGCGCTCTAGTGAGGAGGACGCAGCGATTGTGCGTGCCATCATCGAACTAGGTCATTCCTTAGACAAGCAGGTCGTTGCAGAGGGCGTTGAAACCGCCGAAGTCATGCAAGCGCTGGCTGATTTGAATTGCGATATTCTGCAAGGATTTTTTATTAGCAGGCCATTGCCCATCGAGCAATTTAAAGCATGGAAAGCGCAAGGTAGTTATTGATTGCTTTGCTCTGGTGGCGATTTTTTATCGCCAAAGAAACTGTAATTCCAGCCGCCGTTGCGGCGATCTTCTTCGGCGGCCGCTGATTTAGGCGTGTCGCGACGATCTTCGTGAGTACGCAGACTATTGGCACGCGCGAACTGCAGCACAGATTCAAACCCTTCCGGGTTTTTCTCACGCAGGTCTTTCGCCACGACCAAGCATTTTTCACCGTCGATAATGCACGGATAAACTGCAGGAGAGTAACGCAGGCGATGGTCCGCACCGAAGGTGGCCCAATTTGACGCGATGCGTTCGATCCAATCACTGGGACGAAATTTGCGATTATCGGTTTGAATGCCTTCGATAATTATTGAAGTCATTTCTTCGTCGGTTTCCATAAGAAATCCATCCTAGTTGGAACCCAAAGAGCGGGTGTTATATTGCAAGTATAGACCTCTCGCGGCCTCAAAAGTTCTTAGTATCGATACGGGATGCCACCGTCGGCTTAGCTTGTGAGGAGAGGATTGACCACGGCGCCCCTAATCGCATCAACACGTCGCTGGTATAATTCTTTGGCAAAAGTTTCCCCTTGAAACCCTGCATCGACTAACTCTTGTGTGCTCACAGACGCGGCCGCCTTGCACGCATCACGAAATAGTTGAGCCTGCGGATAGGCATCGTTTTCCTTGCCTAACCGTCCACGCGCATCTGCTTCGCAGGCAAGCAAAAATTGTTCCAAACGCTCGGGGCGACGTAGCGCGCCTATGGACATCAAAGTTTTTAACAGCGTCGTGGGTTTGAGCGCTTGGGCACGGTGGCAATGCGCATGATAGCGCGCGACAAGAACAGCCAGCTCACGAAAATCATTGGGGATGCGAAAGCGATCGCACACATTTTGCACTAATTTAACACTACGCTCTTCGTGACCGAGGTGACGAGGCCATTCATCCGCAGGCGTTTCGCCTTTACCTAGATCGTGCATCAGCGCCGCAAAGCGCACACGTGGATCGTTCGAAAGCGTTGTCGCCCTATCGACGACCATTAAGACATGGACGCCGGTATCGATTTCGGGATGATATTCTGCGGTTTGTGGTACACCGAAGAGCGCATCCAATTCAGGCACCAAGCGCGCCAAGGCACCACAATCGCGCAACACGCGAAAAAAAGCCGATGGCGCTTTCTCGGACAACGCGCGTACCCACTCTGTCCAAACGCGCTCGGGCACTAAAGCATCGACCTCGCCCGCCATCACCATTTTTTGCATCAATGCCAATGTTTCATCTGCGATAGAGAACCCATTTGGAGCAAAT
>JANPPH010000233.1:0-7200 GCA_031428395.1 Gammaproteobacteria bacterium | reverse complement strand
AGGAAACCTAGTCGGAGATCAATTGCTCGTCGAGGTGGCTGAACGATTGCATGCATGTGTTGCGCCAACCGATATTTTGGCGCGGCTAGGCGGCGATGAATTCGTTGTGGTGGTCCATGATGTCCATCTGGAAAAAGAGGTGGAACTGTTGGCGAAAACAATCGCTCACGCACTGTCTCAACCTTATAAGGTCTCAGGCTACGAATTGCATACCAGCCCAAGCATGGGTATTAGCTTTTATCCTGCTCACGGAGAAAACGCTGACACGTTGATGAGAAATGCCGATGCAGCGATGTACCATGCAAAATCTCAGGGCCGCAACAACTACCAGTTTTTCACTTCTGAAATGAACCATGTCGCGACTGAAAGATTGGAATTGGAAAATAGTCTGCACTTGGCGCTCGAACGCAACGAGATGTTTCTGAACTACCAGCCGCAGGTTGATAGCAATACCGGCAATGTGGTGGGAATGGAAGCATTGATGCGTTGGAGGCATCCGACCAGCGGCTTGGTGATGCCTAATCAATTCATCCCCATCGCAGAAGAAACCGGCCTGATATTGCCCTTGGGCGAATGGGCGCTACGCACTGCCTGTCAGCAATTTCGGTCTTGGCAGGTAGCGGGGTTGACGCATATCAAACTAATGGCGGTCAACCTTTCGGTGCTCCAACTTCAACGCGGGGATTTGCCGGCCTTAGTGGCCTCGGTTTTAAGTGAAACGAGTATGAATGCCGAAAATCTTGAATTGGAAATTACAGAATCTGCAGCGATGAAAAATCCCCAGCAAACCATTGAGGTGCTCAATACCTTGTCCAAGATGGGTGTGCGCTTGGCGATTGATGACTTCGGCACCGGCCATTCATCGCTCAACTATCTTAAACTATTTCCGATCCACTGCCTTAAGCTTGATGGTTCATTCGTCAGGGGCATTGGGAGTGACAGCAATGATGCCGCCATCTGCGATGCCTCAATCACGCTCGCGCACAATCTGGGTCTGGACGTTGTGGCCGAGGGCGTGGAAACAGCCAGGCAGTATGAGTACCTTAAGGAGCATAAGTGCGGAAAAATTCAAGGCTATTTTTTTAGTAAGGCCTTATCGCCTGACGATGCGGGTGCATTCGCAACGCTGCATAGTTTTGCCCAATGAATAATGCCTAAGGGCGCATTACATCCCAATTAGCTCTCGACAAATTCCAAGGCATTGCCATCTGGGTCGCGGCAAAATAATGCGCGTCTGCCGGATTTGCTGAGGGTATAGGCAGCATTCGCATTCGCCAAAAGTTCAGCTAATGCAGAAATGTCGTTGACCGAAAAAGCAGTGTGTCGGTCACGGCCGCCGTGTTGTGGGCGCCCCTCGCGCGGGTCAGAGTTTGGCAACTGCATCAGATGAAATTGCTGTTCGCCTAACTCTAACCACGCACCCGGATAACCTAGATCCGGACGCACAGCGCTGACTTTGAAACCGAGTACGCCAGAATAAAATTCTAATGCAACGGTTATATCGTTCACTAACACGCTACTATGCAAAAGACCATTAACGTTGAAAGTCATTGATACTGTCCTAAAGACGGCGATACGTGTCCTGCTTAGAACACGCAATATGGACTAGTTAGATTCACACCTCAATACGATGAACTCGCACTACCGCTTGCATTATTCAAATAGTAAACTACCAATTAGAAACCAAACTCAACAATTTCTTAAGTTATCCTAAAAGGCAGTTGGAATCGTAGCGAGGGCGCTTAAGATGTTGACGATGGAAGATTCAGCACATTAAACGCCCGCAGTAGCATTCCAACTGCCTTTTTAGGATTATACTCAACTGCACAAAAATAGTACCAGCCATTCATCGACAATGCCAAAGTTGGACAAAGCACCAAAGCGTCGCTTGGCGATTTTCAGGGAGTTCACATGTCACCTCTAGAGCCTTTTATACACACGCCACGCATCGCATACTTTTCTATGGAAATAGCATTGCGCGAGGAAATACATACGTATAGCGGCGGCTTAGGTGTGTTGGCTGGGGACACCCTGCGCTCCGGTGCTGATTTGGAGGTACCACTAATTGGCGTTACCTTAATCAGCCGCTTTGGCTATTTCCGACAGGAAATTAATGCCGCAGGTCGACAGGTTGAACACCCCGATCCGTGGCAACCGGAAGCGTGGACAGTCCCGCTACTTGCGCGTGTTGCAGTGCCCATTGCAGGTCGAAATGTATGGGTGCAAGCGTGGCTATATGTCCTCAAAGGCGGCACGGGTTTTGAGGTACCCGTCATACTTCTAGACACGGACTTCGATGACAATATGGCACTGGATCGAGAGATAACGCATTTTCTTTATGGCGATGGTGAAGACTATCGTTTAAAACAAGAAATCGTCTTGGGCATAGGTGGCGTGAGGATTTTGCAGGCGCTGGGTTTTACTATTCACACTTATCACATGAACGAGGGCCACTCTGCCCTGTTGTCCTTAGATCTATTATGGCGCTTTGAACGAAACCGCCATTATGTGCGTGAAAACGAGCCCATTTACGATCTAGCCAAGGTTCGAGACTTATGTCTTTTCACTACGCATACGCCGGTGCAAGCAGGCCATGACCAATTTTCTTATGAGTTGGTTAACCAGATTTTGGGCGACTATATCGATAACAAAACGCTGCGCTCCTTGGCTGGCGAAGACAAACTGAACATGACCTGCTTAGCGCTGAATCTAAGTGGCTATATCAATGGTGTCGCCAAACGCCATGCCGAAGTTGCCACGCACATGTTTCCAGGATATTCGGTGCACGCCGTCACCAATGGCGTGCACCCACAAATGTGGACTAGCGCACCCTTTGCGCGCTTATATGACGCCCACGTACCCTCATGGCGACATGAGCCTGAACTTTTAGTCAGAGCCGATCAAATTCCTAATAGTGCCATTTGGGCTGCGCACTGCGAAGCGAAACAAACACTGATTAACTATTTGCGTTCGCAGTCCAGTGTCGCGTTCGACCCTGAAATACCTATCATTGGTTTTGCGCGCCGTATGACTTCCTACAAACGCCCCGACTTGCTCTTTTCTGATTTGAGCCGACTTTTAAAAATCGCTGCGGGGCAACCTTTTCAAATAGTCCTAGCCGGCAAGGCCCATCCGCATGACGAGGCAGGAAAAGCGCTAATCGAGCTTTTACACAACCATATTCGCGATTTATTGGGACACATTAAGATTATATTTCTCCCCAATTACAACCTCAGCATGGCGCTTACCTTAATCGCCGGCTCAGACATATGGCTGAACACACCGCAGCGCCCGCGCGAAGCATCCGGCACCAGTGGCATGAAAGGCGTCTTCAATGGTGTGCTAAATCTAAGCGTGATGGACGGCTGGTGGATAGAGGGCTGCATTGAGGGCGTCACTGGCTGGGCCATTGGATCTGTCGCCACAGCGAGCACCGACGAGCAAGACAGTCAATCGCTATATGAATTATTCGAACATACCGTACTGCCGCTTTACTATCAAAACCGCGATGGTTGGATTCAAATGATGAAAGGCGCCATTTCAAAGAACGCTTATTATTTTAACAGCCATCGCATGATGCGGCGCTATGCGACCGAGGCATACATTCGTTAGTCAATCTGTCTAGGATAGCGCTTCCTCGATAGATAACTACAATCTTAACGAACATTCATTCACCAAGTGGATCTAGAGCCGAGACAAGGCGGGTAACCTGAAAACAATTCGACGCGTACCCGTTGCAATACATTGAGTTTTGTCCGGACTTTTTTCACGACAGCCAATGCGCTTGCAGGCTAAGCGGCGGCGCATCAGTTTTTGTTAACGTTGTTCTTAGTATGCTACATTGGCGCGATGGATCTCCTGTTTAACACCTTCGTGGTTCTATTCATCGTCATCGACCCCATTGGCATCGCTGCGGTGTTCATGGTGCTCTTACACGGTGCCGATCGTATCTATCAACGCCGTACCGCAATAAAAAGCACTGCGCTGGCCACCGTCATTTTGTTAGTGTTTTTTTTCATCGGCGACGAATTGCTCCACGTCTTAGGCATCGACATTGCGGCCTTTCGCATTGCTGGTGGGATATTACTATTTTTACTCTCCATCGACATGGTGTTCGCGCGTCAATCGGGCTTGCGTTCGACCACTGCAAGAGAGCAAGCAGAGGCCGAGCACCGCCAAGATGTATCGGTATTTCCTTTGGCATTTCCGCTCATTTCCGGCCCCGGCGCCATGACCACGGTGTTGCTCATGGCTTCATCGTCGGCGACGCAGCCCACTATCATGTTTATTGGCATCCTCTTGGTTTTACTGTTAGTCCTAGCGATAACGTTAGTGTCACTATTGCTCGCGCCTTCTATTATGTACTGGTTAGGCGAAACCGGCGCCAATGTCATAAGTCGCCTGTTTGGACTTATCCTCGCCGCATTAGCGGTGCAATATATTGTCGATGGTGTCAAAACCTATCTGGCGTAGCCAACTAGGATTGAATGAACTTGGGTTTTATGGCAAAACCAAGCGGGAGCTTCGCGCGCTATACGACACAGGTAACGAGAGGCAAGATGGAAACACAAGACCAGCCTATGTGGGTAGGATGGCGCGAATGGGTGGCACTACCATCGCTTGGCCTCCCCGCCATCAAAGCAAAAATTGACACTGGCGCACGCACTTCCGCCTTGCATTCCTTTGACGTGCAAACGTTCACTGACAATGGTGTACGCAAGGTGCGTTTTGGCATTCACCCACTGCAACATCGTGCCGACATCGAGCTGTATTTCAATGCCGAGGTGATTGATGAACGGTGGGTGACAGATTCGGGCGGACACAAGGAAAAACGCTTGGTAATTTGCACACCGCTCGCCATTGGCAATTCGATCTGGCCTATCGAAATCACATTAACCGCGCGTGACAACATGCGCTTTAGGATGCTCTTGGGGCGCACGGCGCTAGCGGGACATGTACTGGTTGACCCGACTAATTCATTCTTACATGGACGACCCGCGCCTCATTACAAAAAAGCACTGCCTACGTTGCCATGCGCGGCAAATAATAAATAATTGGCGGGGGCATTTCATCTTCCCGCTTTTGCTAAAATATTATCCGACATTGGTTTCACTTCCTTAATCAGTCAACGCATGTAGGGATGCAGTTATGAAAATCGCCATACTCTCATGCAACCGCCGCTTATATTCAACTCAGCGCTTGCTGCAAGCCGCTGTGGAGCGTGGCCATGACGCGCGCGTTATCGATACCTTGCGTTGCTACATGAAGATTACCTCGGAACACCCCAAGGTGCATTACAAAGGCGAAATACTCGATGATTTTGATGCGGTTATTCCGCGCATCGGCGCCTCAATTACTTTTTACGGCACGGCCGTGCTGCGGCAATTTGAAATGATGGGCGTATTTCCCGCTAACGAATCAGTTGCTATCAGTCGCGCCCGCGACAAATTCCGCTCGCTACAATTATTGTCTCGCGCGGGCATGGGGCTTCCCACCACGGGTTTTGCCGATTCGCCCGATGATATTCGGGGCATGATTAATTTGGTCGGCGGCCCGCCTTTGGTCATCAAACTGATCGAAGGAACTCAAGGCATTGGCGTTGTCTTAGCGGAAACACGCAAAGCCGCGGAAAGCGTATTGGAAGCGTTCCACGGCCTACGCGCTAATATCATGATTCAAGAGTTCATCAAAGAGGCCAGTGGCACAGACGTACGTTGTTTTGTCGTGGGTGGCAAAGTGGTTGCTGCGATGAAACGCCAAGCAAAAGAGGGTGAATTTCGCTCCAATTTGCATCGTGGCGGGACTGCAAGCGTGGTTAAAATTACACCCGAAGAACGCGCCGCCGCGGTGAACGCCGCGAGGATCATTGGCCTCAATATAGCAGGCGTGGATATTTTGCGTTCACAGCGCGGACCATTAATTATGGAAGTAAATTCTTCCCCTGGGCTAAACGGTATTGAAAAAGTGACGGGCAAAGATATTGCCAGCATGATTATCGAGTTCCTCGAGAAAAAAGCCAAACCGCACGACACCCGCACCAAAGGCAAAGGCTGATGTCGAAAATCGCTAAGGCATTGCGTATTAACGGCAATGTTATTCCACCCGGCACGCGCGCGAGTATGGACGTCCCCATCGGTCGCTTGCATACTCATACGCCTGTTACCATGCCCGTGCATATCATCCATAGCAAGAAGCCAGGGCCACGCTTGTTTGTCTGCGCCGCGGTACATGGTGACGAAATCATCGGCGTCGAAGTTATACGGCGCTTATTGAAATTACCGGTGATGGACAACCTACGCGGGGCGTTGATTGCTGTGCCCGTCGTCAACGTTCTCGGTTTTATCCACCATACACGTTACCTTCCGGACAGGCGTGATCTCAATCGCAGTTTCCCCGGCTCCGAAAAAGGTTCCCTAACGGCGCGCCTGGCGCATTTATTCATGCGTGAGATCGTCGCCAATGCAACGCACGGCATTGATATCCATAGCGGCACTGTGCACCGCTGCAATCTGCCGCAAATTCGCGCCAATTTAAGTGACCCTGAAACAGCAAGGCTAGCTCACGCCTTCGATGTTCCTGTACTCCTCAACGCTAACGTCCGCGATGGTTCACTACGCCAAGTGGCGGCTGAACAAGGCATTCCGATGTTATTGTACGAAGCTGGCGAGGCATTGCGTTTTGATGAGATGTCAATTTTAGCGGGTGTGCGGGGTATCGTCGGTGTTATGCGCGCGTTGGAAATGTTAAAGCCAAGTAAAAAAGCGCGTCCTGCGGGCAACCCGCTTATTGCCACCTCCAGCACCTGGATTCGCGCGCCGCAAAGTGGCATCTTGCGTACACTCACTGAATTAGGCCGTTATGTACACAAAGGCGAATTGTTAGGCATGATCGCCGATCCGTTTGGTTTGCAAGAAGTAGAAATTATTGCACCGGCTGAGGGGATGATCATCGGCCATATCAACTTGCCGCTGGTCAATGAGGGCGAAGCCTTGTTTCACCTTGCCCGCGTAGAAAAAAGACCGGGTAAAATCACTGATCCTGGCGCAGCAGAAGAACTTTCACCTTACCTTTCCGATGAATCTCCGATAATGTCGGACTAAGCCCAGATTTTCCATTAGCACTCTACTGCGGCCGCACAACGCACTGAATCTGCGCGAGAAAAGATGAAAAACAGTCTGTCACCGTAGAGTGACTACGCCT